>CAYQEV010000039.1:0-15062 GCA_964416745.1 uncultured Woeseia sp. | reverse complement strand
CATAACGTCTTGAAATATCTCTAAGATTATCCTGATGTGGCCGTTCTTCAACATCACCAACGCAGTCTTCAGGAACAAACACTCTAAAGCCATGAGAGAAAGCATCAATCACAGTTGCCCTAACGCATCCACTGGTTACACAACCAGTAATAATTACCGTATCAACATTCTCTTTATGTAAAAAAGTTGTTAGTGGTGTTAAAAAAAACATTGAGGGAGCATTTTTACAAAAGTTAAAATCGTAGTCAGGATCGTATACTCTTGGATCCATTGCTGTGCATGGGTGTCCATGGTAGAACTCATCTCTAACGGCTTTAACCTTCCATAGAGGCATATCTTTTAAACTGTCATAAGCTGTGTAACAAGAAGCGACCGGTATATTCTTAGATCTGGCTAGTTTTAATAACTCAGATATTTTATTAGTGGCTTGATCAACCATTGGCATATCACCATTTGGAAATTTTGGGTCAGTGAAAGCCAACTGAAGGTCTACGATCAAAATTGCCGGTTTTTTACCAAAATCTATTGTTTCAGAGGAATATCCCTTTATTTCATACTCTTTAGTCATAAAAAGTCCTTATTTTTTAGAATCTAAGTGAATTAGAGAATAAGAGTATAAACCTATATTGTTTCTGATTAATAATGAATCTCTCAATTGCCAAGATTAAATTACCTATAAAATTAGCTTATAATTAATCATAAACATTAATAATATCTTTTAAATATATGTTTTATATATTTTATTTATATATAATATATTGTTATATAAAAGCTATTTTTTTAACACTTTTCTATGTTTTATTTGTTGATATTCGTTTCACTCAGCGATTTTAATAAATTGAAATAAAATATAAATACCGAGCTGAAATAAGCTAGTTTTTTGTATTTGTTAAGTATTATTAAAAAAAGAGACCAAATAGTTCTTTCTTTTTATAGCACTTATACCCAGAAATCTTAAAAAAGTGCCTCTTTTAACAAATATTAAAGCCCCTACTCTGTCTGAAAGACCTATATATATTGATCTTTTGTCATTATTGAGGGTCAAATTATAAAATTAAGAAAAAGAAATTACTTTTACTATAGAAATACCCATAAGTTACTGATATATATAAACTTATATAATATTATTTCTCAAATAATCTAAATATCTCTCCATTTTCATGCCTCTAGAGCCTTTTACAAGAATCACAGAACTATTTATTAGAGTATTTTTAAAAACCTCTTTTGGTAAGGTAGCATTCCGATCAAGATGAAAAATATAATTACTCTCTATAGCTCGAGTATTTGTCTTATAGGAGACTTTGAATCGGTCCCCTACTAATATCAATAACTTCAGTTTATCTAAGGTCATCAATTCATTTAAAATATTTACATGCTCTAACTCTGATGATTTACCTAATTCATACATGTCACCGATAATAATTATTTGACTATCTGGGTAGTTTGGATTTGTCTTGAGTTCATTTATTGCTGATAACATTGATGTTGGATTTGCGTTATAAGTGTCATTAATCAAAATATGATCGCCTAACTTTGAACAATAAAAACGATTCTTCTGTGGTGACACAAAGCCATCAAGTTTTTGTATTATCTGTTCTGAACTTCCCCATTCTTTCATTAGTGCTATAGATATCACAGCATTCAAACAATTATGTCTTATACCTAAATTTAATGAATAATTTAATCTCTCACTTTCGGATTCAGCGTCTTTATTTATCATACTAATATAATATGAATCTAAATCAGATTCGTTTATCTCTATATTAAATAACCAAGAATATTTTAATGACAAATCACTTTCTTCATTAACATAATAAATATTAATTACATCCTTAGTGGGGTCTTGCTTTCTCAAAGATTTAGATAAATTTTTAAACGCCCCTTCAATCAGCAAACCCTTTGTTTTAAGTCCTTCTAGAAGCTTTAACTTTGTCTTTTTTATAATCTCTTCACTGCCAAAAATACCAATATGACTATTATTAAGGTTAGTAATGACTAATGCATCAAACCATAAATACTTAACAATAAGATCAAAATCACCGGCCTTTCTTGCACCACATTCCAGAATTAAGTTCTCAGTATCTTTATCTATTTTTAAAACTGTATAAGCAATACCAAATTCATTATTTTCATTATCTTTTGTTGCGACTGTATTCTGATGATCAAGCAAAGACCCGATCATTTCTTTCACAGTTGTTTTTCCATTGCTGCCAGTAATTGCTAAGGTTCTTGGTTTTACTTTATTCAATTGATATTGAGCTAATTTGAGTAATGCTAAATATGTATCATCGACAACAATAGTCCTACCTGGGATTTCTGGGTCGTCAGTTATAACAGCACAACATCCTTTCGATAAAACTTCTGAACAAAAAACATTACCATCAAATTTCTCTCCGTGTAGAGCGATGAAAACTGAGTTCTGTCGTGCCTTTCTTGAATCTACTATAAGAGACTCGAAGGCAGTATTTTCGCCCAATAGTTGTCCATCAACAACTTGTGCTAATTTCTCTAAATCATCAATATCTATAAGTTTAAACAATGCATCTCTTTCTAATTGGTGCCCCGAAGAGGATTCGAACCTCTGACCCCCGGATTAGGAATCCGATGCTCTATCCTGCTGAGCTACCGGGACATTTCAATCAACTTTTACAAAAAAATAATTATAGCTAATTTTACCTTAGCTTATATAGGCATAAAACTTGAGATTTAAATCATTACCAATAGACTTATTCAACATAAAGTAATTATTTGAACAAACTGTGACTGATAAAATACATAATCATCTTCTAAAGATAAGTGCTGAACATTGCAAACCATTGGAATCAATAATAAAAGCTAATGGACCTATAAATATTGAGATTCCAGCAGATTTAGAATTATTTGATTGTCTCGCCCAAACAGTAGTTGAACAACAACTGTCCTACAAGTCAGCAAAAAGTATTTGGAATAAGATCAAAACTAGTTCGGAACAAAGAAAAATTAAACTGATTGACTATTTTGATACTGAATATATAGCTAATATTAGAAAAGACGGTTTATCTAAAAATAAAATTAAAGCAATTCTTGGTGCAAAAAAAGCAGTTGATGATGGTGAGATTACACTAAAAAGATTATCTGAAATGAATGATATAGAGTTCAAAAAATCGATTACAAGCTTATGGGGATTTGGTGATTGGTCTGCTGAAATGATTGCAATCTTTTATCTTGGAAGAACTAATATCTGGTCAGAAAAAGATTTAATCTTGAATAAAGGAATCAATCAAATTTGTGACCAATGTGAATTAACTCCAAATGATCTTCTAGAAATTATTGATCCCTATCAATCATATTTAGCTCTTCATATCTGGAGACACAAAGATTAAAAATTAATTAGTCTAAAGTTTAGTAAAAACAAGAGAGGCGTTTGTCCCTCCAAAACCAAAACTGTTAGACATTACAGTGTTCAAACCAATGCCCTCTTCCATCGCTGTCACAATAGGCACACCTTCTGCACCTTCATCAAGATTTTCAATATTCGCAGAAGCTGCAATAAAGTCTGAATCAAGCATTAAAAGCGTGTAAATCGCTTCGTGGACACCAGCCACTCCTAATGAATGCCCTGTAAGAGATTTGGTTGAAGTGAGCTTAGGTATATCCTCACCAAAGGTTTCCTTAATTGCTTCAAGCTCTCTAATATCACCAACAGGCGTGCTTGTCCCATGAGTATTTAAATAATCGATTTTACCGTTATTCTGCATGGACTGTTGCATGCATCTAACAGCTCCTTCTCCAGAGGGTTGAACCATATCAAAACCATCTGAAGTTGCACCATAACCGACTAGCTCAGCATAAATATTTGCACCTCTTGAAAGAGCGTGCTCATATTCCTCAACTACCACAACTCCACCTCCACCAGAAATAACAAAGCCGTCACGATCATTATCAAAAGGTCGTGAAGCAAATTCAGGTGTTTCATTGTAATTTGATGACAAAGCCTTCATGCCATCAAAGAATGAGGCTAAAACCCAATGCACTTCATCACCAGCACCTGCAAAAACAATATCTTGTTTATCAAATTGAATTAACTCAGCAGCATTCCCTATGCAATGAGCACTGGTGGCACAAGCTGAGCTGATTGAATAATTAATACCCTTGATTTTAAAAGCAGTGCCTAAGACACCAGAGTTACCACTGGCCATTGATCGAGTCACTAGAAATGGGCTAACCTTGCCTTTCTCTCTGAGTGAATCTGCACCAAAAACAACTGATTCGGGTGAACCCCCGCCATTACCCATAATTAAACCAGTGCGAAAACTACTGACTTGCTCTTGATTAAGCTGACTGTCCTCTATCGCTTCTTTCATAGCAAGATAGTTAAAAGCAATCCCATCACTCATGAAGCGTTTCAGTTTTCGATCAATATGGTCTTCTAAATTAAGGTTAATGGTTCCAGCAACTTGGCTTTTAAGACCGTAATCAGCAAACTGTTGGCAAAATTCAATACCAGATCTCCCTGTCTTTAAAGATTCAGTAACTTCTTGCTTATTATTGCCAATGGCGCTCAGAATACCTAAGCCAGTTATAACAACTCTTCTCATTAATTAGCCTCAGAAAGTTCAGTGAACAGTCCAACACGTAAGTCCTGACCTGTGTATATCACTTTATTATCTGCCATCAAAGTAGCATCTGCAATTCCCATCATTAATTTTGAATTGATAACACGCTTAATGTGTAAGTGGTATGTGATCAATTTAGTTGTTGGAGTAACCTGTCCAGTGAATTTAATTTTACCACCTCCAAGAGCACGCCCTCTTCCCTTGCCGCCGATCCAACCAAGAAAAAAACCAATTAATTGCCACATAGCGTCAACACCCAAAGAACCGGGCATAACTGGATCAGAAAAAAAATGGCAATCAAAAAACCAAGCATCTTTCTTTATATCCAGTTCAGCGATAATTTCACCTTTACCATAATCGCCACCTTCATCACTTATGTGAGTGATGCGATCGATCATTAACATCGGAGGTAATGGCAACCTGGCATTATCGGGACCAAAGAGCTTTTCTTTGGCACAATCCATAAGATCTTGAAGATTATATGCGTTCTTTCTTTTCATAGTTTTAATTTTAATAGAAACAGAGTGAAATGAATAATGGTTTCTAACTGCCGTAGTGTAGTTGAAGTGTCTTTACTTTACCAAACCAAGGAACTGTCACCACAAAGAGTTGATCTAAATTTTGTAGGGAAGCAGGTTGAATTTTTTTACTTCCTTGAAGCTCAATAATCAATTGAGGTAAAACCTCGGGGTGTGTTACTACAAGAACAATTTTACCCTTATGATTATCCATAATATCTTCTATCAAATCTTCAACACCATTAGGGTCAATAATATTGATAGGAACATTTAAGCTTCTAGAAACAGGTTCAGCGGTTTCTTGTGTGGCCCTTAGTGAAGTAGCAAAAATAGTATCAACTCCAGAAACAACATCAATTGATAGCAACATCTTCTGAAGTGATATCGCACGTTTTGTGCCTGCATCTGTTAAACCAGGATTTGATTGCAAATCAGATTCAATCTCTGTGTGTGTAGTTATCAATACCGTGGTGGTCGCTTGTGATTCAAAGAACCAAGAAAGCATAACGGCAAAGCTAATAAAAGTTAGGGCAAACGCGACTCGCCTTAACTGACGTTTCTTTCGTTTATGTTTATACTCATCTATACGATCAATCATCAGAATCCTTGTTATCTAAAATAGTGTATTCTGCATCAATTACCGTGTCATCTGAATCTAAATCTTTCTTTCTACGGTAAAAAAATCCTCTTATATAAAATCCAATTATGGCTACAACAATTAATCCAGCGAGAGTAATAAAAATAAACCCTCCAAGAACAATAGCAACAGCAAGGATGCCTAAACTAAAGACAATACCTAGTGCTCTAATGATCAATTCAAACGGTAACATTCTATAAAACTAAAACCACATCAACTATTTAAAAGGTTATTAAACTCCATATCATTTAGGTAGGCAACTATGGATACCTCATATATGAAAATATTTAATAAAAATTTAAAATATTTTGTTGAATGTTCTCTTTTTGTTCTCTATTATCTAACTGTCTAATTAACTGACTATGAGGAATAAAATAATGCTGACACCCAGCGAAAGAAAAACACTAAAATTTATTCAGAAATATTGTATGGAGAAAGGTTACTCCCCTACTCTGACTGAAATTGCTGAGGGAATTGGCATTAAGTCAAAAGGGGTAGCGCATCGCTACTTAAAAACTCTTGAATCATTAAATATGGTGAGTATCGCATCACATCGAAAACGCGGTATTTGCTTAAATCTTGAAGCTTATGAAAATCAATCAGTTGCTCCAATTATCCCTTTGCTCGGTCGTATTGCTGCGGGTCAGCCAATTGAAGCTATTGAAGGAAGGGAAGAAATTAACTTAGCTGACTTTATCATGAACCCGGATCGTTATGCTCTTCAGGTAACAGGGGATTCAATGATTGAAGCTGGAATTCTAGACGGCGATACCGTTATTATTAAACATCAAAATATAGCAGACAATGGAGATATTATTGTCGCTCTTATTGACGGCATTGAAGCCACATTAAAAAGACTCAAGAAGCTCCCCAATGGCATGGTTCTTTTGGTCCCAGAAAATAAATTAATGGAAGCTATTTCCTATGAAGCAGAGCGCATTCAGATACAAGGAGTGGTTGTTGGTCAACTCAGAAGTTATCAGTAACTCGTCTTGGACAAAAATGATTGCGTTGGTTGATATGAACTCATTTTTTGCGTCCATTGAACAAATGGATCAACCAGAATTATTTGGACGCCCTGTTGCTGTCACCAATGGATCACAAGGCACTTGCATTATTACCTGTTCATACGAAGCCAGATATTGGGGTATCAAAACAGGAATGCGGTTAAAAGAAGCCAGAAGGTTATGTCCAGATATTATTCAAAGGCCCTCAAGACCTAAACGATATGCTGAAATATCAACAAATATTATGAAGGCATTAATAACCATTACTCCTGATATAGAGGTGTATTCAGTCGATGAAGCTTTTTTAGAATTAACATACTGTCAGAAAATTATTCAATCCCCAGAAAATATAGCAAATAAAATCCAGAAACTGGTTCTTGAAGTGTCAGGTTTATGCTGCTCTATTGGAATCAGCGGTGATAAAACAACTGCTAAATATGCCGCAAAACAAAATAAACCTCATGGCATTACCATTATTCATCCTGAAACCTCAGAAGAGGCTTTAAGTAATGTGGCAGTTGAGGAGTTATGCGGTATCGCAAAAGGCATAAAAAGATTTTTAAATGCCTATGGAGTTTACAAGTGCGGTGACATGAAGAACATACCGATTAGTGTGCTTGGAAAGCATTTTGGGAATCCAGGGCGGCGTATATGGTTAATGGCTCAAGGCAAGGATCCTGAAAATATAAACACTAAAATAGCTGCGCCAAAATCAATTGGTCATGGCAAAGTAATGCCACCAAATACCAAAAGGCTAAAAACTATTTTGATCTATTTACAACATATGAGTGAGAAAGTTGGATCTCGTCTCAGAAAACATAACTTTAAAGCATCGAGCTTTTATATTGGAATTAAATCTAGTAGAGGTTGGATTGGTGGAAAAATAAAGTCACCCTACCCTATTGATGATGGAAGACTCATCATGAAACTTGGCCAACAAATGATCGACTATGGTTGGAATGGTGAAGGTATTAGTCAAATACAAGTCACAGCAATTAACCCAAAGAAATCAAATCAGCAAATTGACTTTCTTGAAGATAAAGAACTGCATGCTAAGTCAAATATTAAAAATAAAGTCTTAGATAGAATTAACCAAAAATATGGTGACCTGACGATAGTGCCTAGTAATTTAATTTATAGATCTAAGATGCCAGATGTCATTGCACCAGCATGGAAGCCTAGCGGTCACAGAAGGACTGTCTAGATATGTGTGGTGGAGCATCATACATTCATCATGGTGAGCATATGAGAGTGTATTTTCCTAACCCAAAAGCAAAACTTCCTGTAATTGCAAAAAGTAATGAGACAAAACTAATTCTGTGGGGACGAAGGAAGGACCAAATAGGTAAATTACCGCTTGGAGGATGGGCAAGACTAGACTCTATTCATGCAGGCATTTGGGACAGATGGTTCCCTAAACCAGTAAAAATACCTGTCATGAGCTTTATGGAAAAAGACCATGAAGGCAAGAGCCATTGGTTTGATCTAGTGAAAGGTCAGTGGATACAAGGCCTGGTTGCCGTTGAAAAGCAAGAACAAAGATTATATGTAGTGACAATTGAACCCGAACTAGAGCACAGTATTCATGATCGTTGGCCAAGAGTTATGAGTGGTTAATCAATACCTCTTTTAATCTCTTACGCTGTTGGCTCTTCTCCAGTCTTCAGGATCAAGAAAATTACCACTCCAAATCCCGACTTTATTAGTCATGGCTTCGATCATCTCTTGCTCATAACGTCTAGAATACTTTAGATAAGCAATAGCCATACCAGAGCGTACCATTTCAGATTGAAGATCAAGATCATCAACAAAACAAATACTCAATGTTCTGCCGTACCTATCCTTCCCTTCATCAGTGCATTTAACGACTTGTCTATTAATGAGTTCTTTAAGCTTTGATGTGGCTTTCTTGCCACAGGCCCATATTTTTCCATTGGGTTTCTTACAGTATTGGGTTTGACCATAATAATAACTCTCAGGTGCATCAATGCCACTAAAACGAATCTTAGTGTTATTGATAGTAATGGTATCACCATCAACAACTTTGGCTTTACCTGAGATATTAAAGGCTAGTGGTTTCTTTTCATCCATGAGTCTTTCATCGCCTAAAGTATCATCTTTAAAGGCTCGGGTATCTGTCAGAGTAAAATCTTGTGATTGGATTGGTGAATTTGATGGTAATGGTTCACCAGTGACTTCAGATTCTTGAGTGGATATAGTTTGGCTAGTTATTATAAAAAGAACTAAAATCAGCAGTCTTGGGTTCATTTTTAATACGACCTCTTCGTAAGATATTTGGCAATAGACCTTGTTAAGTTTTGTGGTATCAGTTCAGACAGAATAGCAAAGAATTTATTAAGCCTCCATCTGCAATTAATAATGATGTTTTTATAATTTCATTCATTGTGTTAATAAATTGATAAATCCTGTCCTAAAGAAACCTGACCTGAATAATTAGACTTAACTTCTTCCATGATCTCCTCTTCTGTTGAACCCCAAAATAGAACATGTGTCAGAACCAACAACTTTGGTTGAGCCTCATTGGCAATTTCAGCCAGCTCTTTTGTAGAAGTGTGGTGAGAGGCATGGTACTTTTTCCAGACTTCTGTTCTGCGATTAAATCCTGCTTGTGAATAGACCTCATGCACTAAAATATCAACGCCCCGACTGATTTCTATTAACTGCTTACTTGGGGCAGTATCACCAGACACTACAATGGTTTTATCCTCAGTAATAAATTTATAGCCGTAAGCATTATCCCAAGTCCCATGATTAACTTTAAAAGCAATCACTTCTATCAGTTCATCCTCATAAATAATACCTTCATTGACTTCAACTGCTTCAACCTTCCATCCACTTTCATTTGCTGGCTCTAGACCATCAATTCGATAATCAATATCAGCTTTATATGCTTCAAGAATTTTTGTGGTCATATTTTTAATTCCTTTAGGTCCAAATACTTTCAGTGGATCTGATCGTTCAAGTACCCAAGGGGTTAATATAAGATCTGGGTAACCTGTTGTATGGTCTGAGTGTAAATGGGTAAGAAATACAACTTTGAGATTCTTAGGGTTTAAAGACTCGAATGGACCGCCACGATTAGAAGAAAGTGCTGCTGCCTGTCTCACAATTCCTGGACCAAAGTCAACAATATAGGATCGATCTCCTACAGAGATAGCTAAGGCAGGTCCCGCTCGACTCGGGTCAGCATTAGGTGTACCCGTTCCCAATAAAATTAACCGAGTTTCATTATCAGGGACTGAGTAAAGAACTGATGAACCTACAAGAAGGAAAAATGAAAAGAAAAAATTGATGATGAGCTTCATGAATCATCTCTGATTAAATCGTCAATCTGTTTTTTTGAGTCTTTTCTTTGGTAACGTTTTTTGCTCTTATGTTTTTTTGTGGTTGCATAAGTTGGTATCTTTTTTCGGGCCTTAGTTTTCTTATCCTTCTTATTCATTCCATCCCCTCTATCCATTGATAGATTAAATCTACTGCCTCTTTGTGCATCACCGATCTTCCTGACTCAGGCATCATAATATCAGGAGCGTCTGAGATCATTCTATAAAGTAATATAGATTCGTCCGGATGTCCCGGTACAATCGAATAATCAAGTCCACCACTTCCTCGACCAGTTGCCACTGGCCCTTTAAAAACACCTAATTGCTTTTCTCTATTTTCCAACAAATGTAAATACAGGCCTGAGTTACTAGCGGAGCCTTCCGGTGAATGACAATGACCACAATTAATATCTAAATAGGCTCTAGCTCTCTCATTTATTGGTTTGGAGGTATCCGTAAAATCTACTACTGAGTTTATTTTCTCGGGATATGACTCTAAAATTTTAACCTCCATCCATTTCTCTAATTGATTCATCGTTCCTTCAACATAGTTGTAATCTCGATTTAAATTTCTTGGTTTAGGTCCAATGGGTACAATGCTCTCATTTTCTAAGTGGCACTCCTTGCACTGGTTTTTATTTGGGACACGATATCTAATATCTAGCTGGTTACCTTCTTTTGAAATGTAGTTAGCTCTTACAGTCTTACCAGCCAAAGCAAGAGAAGCTTCTTGGCCTTCCTCATCCCAAACATAGGTTAGAGCATCCCATCCTGCATCCTTTCTAATCAAGAGTCTTGTTTCTATTAGATGTCTTCCCGATATTTGATTATTAACGGGCTCATAAGAGAAGGTTTTAATTAACACTGAGCCTATGGGAAAGCTAAAAACTGAATTCTTTTGATAAGCAGCAATCATCCCCTCAGGTACATAGACAAATCGATGTTTATCAGCATAGTCAGAAAATAAGGACGTTATCAATTCATACGGAAGAACTCCAGGCACTGTTATTTGATTTTTAGTGTTCTGGAAGAAGCCGTACTCGGATAATAATTTTGGAGGGGTATCAGATAATATTGCTGCGTCATTAACCTGAGAATAGAGATCGGAAGGTATGAGAATGATAATCAATATCAATCTAAGCAAGAATCTTCTCATATTATTCTGAAATATTTATCGCCACAGGCAACAGAGACTCTATCTTGTGATTGTATTGCTTCTGATCTCTGTCAATGGGATTGGGTAATGAGAGCATATAACGCAGAGGTCTTATGGCTAAGAAAGATGCATCTCCATTATTATTTAACCTGATCTTTTCATCTTCGGGTTGACCCAAAATCATTTGTGAGATTGGTAATACCCCATCCCAAAAAATATCTGGCATAGCGCCTTCTGATAACTGATAGAGAATCCCAGCTAATTCTTTATCTGTGTCAGGGTCAAAACCACTATCTCCAAAACGATTACCATGAATTTGGATGGATTTAGGATAGGGGTAATAATTTTCATCGCTCTCCTGATTAGGATCACTGTAGCTGACAATAGCTATATTTACTGTTCCGTTATTTGAAATATCATTATTAAAAACCTCAACATCAGAATTAGCCATAATGATAATCCCCGTCCCTCTAGGAACTTCACCAACAATATTGCCTTCAGGTGCAAAATTATCAGTATTATTATCTATGATTAGGTTATCAAATACCCTCACATCATGTCCGCCTTGTTGAGGCAAATCAGGAAGATCGAAGACTAAAATTCCACCTGTATTGTATCGAGCAATATTGTTGTTAACATCTGCGTAATATGAGTTCTCAATCTCGATACCTGCAACGTTATATTCAGCTACACTATTCTTCACGATAATGTTCTCTGATTGCCCTACATAAATTCCTGCATCAGAGGCACCTATAGCGATACATCCATCGATAAGAACATTTTTTGACTCCACCGGGTATAGACCATAAGCACCGTTGCTTGCTTTTGGGCCATTCGTCCATTCAGTTCTTATGTTTAAGAAAGAAATACCATCCGAGCCTTTTGCTTTGATGGCATCTCCCTTGGTATTGATGATCGCAAAATCCTTTAGTGTGATGCCATCGGAAGTTATCATTAAACCCTGAGCTCCAGTCATCTGGTTAGAAAAATCGAGAACAGTGTTTTGATGTCCGTTACCAGTGATAATGACATTGTCAATATCTAGAGACAGTCCATCCTCAATTTGATAAACCCCAGTTGTGAGTTGAATTTCATCACCTGATTCTGCAAGAATCATTGCTTCTTGTAGTTGTTCTTGAGCATTTTCACTCGGCGGGACAATGATAACTTTTGAAACAGCATCAAAACTGTTAAATAAGAAAAGAACGCTTAAAAGTAAAATCCGCATTAATTTATTTTATCAGAGTTGACATATTAAAGTCTTTTACCAGCCGCAAACCCTTCCTTCATTTTGATCGTCTAGCCAATCCTTCAATGGCGAATAATAATTCAACATCGATCTACCGCTTAATTCTCTTTCATCGATAATTGTCTCTAGAGCATCCTGCCAAGGCTTGCTTTGACCAAGGCTCAACATAGATCTAAGTTTCTCCCCTGCCAGTTCATTGCCATATATAGTGCACTCATGAAGCGCTCCTTCAAAACCTATCGACGCACATAGAGATTCATGGAACTGATACTGTAATATCCTGGCTAGGTAATACCTTGTGTATGGTGTATTTCCAGGAATATGATACTTTGCCCCAGGATCAAAAGCATCAACAGGTCTATCCATTGGTGATCCTATGCCTTGATATCTTTCTCTTAATTCCCACCAGTAGTCATTGAGTTCATCATCAGTTAAATCGCCATTAAAAACTGCCATTCTCCATTTATCTAGCATCAGCGTCCAAGGAGCTGCAACAACACCATCCAAAGCTTGTTTCATCAATAAGGCTATAGCATTTGACTTTGCTTCATCAGATTCTTCTACAGTTATAAAATTAATCTGTTCTAGATAGTTTGGTGTAATAGATAAAGATAAAAGGTCTCCCACAGCCTCATGGAAACCATCGTTAGCACCACTTTGGAAAACTTCAGGCAAAGCCGAATAAGCTTGGTAGTAGAAAATGTGACCCAGTTCATGATGAATAGTAATAAAATCTTCTTCATTTTTTTGAATACACATTTTAATTCTCAAGTCCTTATCTTGACTATCAATGTCCCAGGCGCTTGCATGGCAAACAACGTTTCTGTCCTGAGGTTTTACAAATAGTGATCTTTGCCAGAAACTATCTGGTAATGGTTTAAAACCAAGTGATAGAAAAAAGTCTTCTGCAATTTCTACCATTTCAATTTCTGAAAGATTCCTATCAGCAATAATCTTTGTTAAATCAATCGAATTACTTTGTTGTTCTTCTTGGTAAACAAGATCGTAAATATTAGACCAGGATTGTCCCCACATGTTACCAAGAAGATGGGCAGGTATGGGCTCATCTAAAGCTACAATTTCATCGCCATAAATACCATTAAGTTCTGCTCTGACATGACACTGAAGTGCCTCATAGAGTGGTTTTAAATCTTCATACACCTTATCAACCATGACAGCAAAATCTTCACTGGGCATATCGTATTTACTAAACCATAATTCTGACAAGCCGCTAAACCCTAAATCTTTGGAGCCCTGATTACCAATATCAACCATTCGTAGGTATTTAGACTTCATAGGTTTACCTATCTCTCGCCAACCTGACCATGCTTTTAAGAGCTCATCAGGATCTCTTGAGTTATCAATAATGTTTTCAAACCCTTCAAGATCATAGCAATCATCATCCGTAAAACAGTGTTTTCCAGTACCATACATTGCTTCCAGTTCAGTCATGATAAGTGATAATTCACCGGCTAATTCATCATCTAGTGGCGGCGGCATTGTGAAACCGTTTTTTATTAAATTTAGTGCTCTACGGTCGAGTGGGTCCACATCAATATCATCAAAACTAGCTGCTTTTCTGGCTTCTTCAAGACCCTTCAATGTATATCGTTTACCATAATCAGCCGCAACTACTTGTGAATCATGAGTGATAAAGTTTGAAGCAATCCAATATGCTGAAGAAATAACAGGGCCTTCTGTAGTTGCTGTTGTTTCATATTCTTCTAGAAATTCTTTAGCTTGCTCAGCTGTTGGCTGTTCCTGACCATTATTAGAACATCCCATTACAAGTGGAAATAAGAAAATTAAATAAACAAACCTATTCATAAATTAGCCCCCAATAAATTAGTGTCTGGCGGAGAGGGAGGGATTCGAACCCCCGGATAGCTATTAACCATCAACGGTTTTCAAGACCGCCGCATTCGACCGCTCTGCCACCTCTCCTATGTTTTTGGAAGCCCTATTCTATTATAACAACCTAAGTGGGTCTATGTTCTTTCTAGGATAAAGTACTGTGAGCCTTTCGTGGCTCAGTGTGTAATCAAACACTGAGACATATTGAAACTATGTCATGTCCTTATAGATAAAAATACATGTCCAATATAATATAAGTTATATGCAAAGCTATGAATGGTATGCACAACTTATAAAACCTTCTTGGTCGCCACCGGCGTGGCTCTTTGGTCCAGTGTGGGCAATGCTTTATGCGATTATTGCTATTTCATTCGGTACTGTTTTTTATAAGGCATTCACAAAGCAGATTCCTTGGATTATTGCACTACCTTTTGCTCTAAATCTTGTATTTAATTTCGCATTTACTCCACTACAATTTGGTCTCAGAAACAACTTACTTGCCTCAATTGATATTCTGTTTCTCACTGGGACGCTTGTCTGGGCTTTCTATGCATTGTGGCATGCTGCTCCTGAGCTACGCTGGGTAGTCTATGCAAATATTCCATACTTTCTCTGGGCTACTTTTGCCACTTGTTTGCAGTTAACAATTACTTACTTAAATAAATAATATACTTAGATAATCTTTAGTTTGCTTAAAGGGCA
>CAYQEV010000038.1:0-15092 GCA_964416745.1 uncultured Woeseia sp. | reverse complement strand
CATCTAACTCAACTAAAGTACTTACAGGTTCATCATCCTCGCTATTATGAATAAACCCTTCCACCACTTCTATTTCAGCTTTATCTTGATGCTCACTATAGAACTGTTGAATTTTTGTAAATAAACTTTGGTCTAAGACTTCCTTTTTAAATCCTTTATTGGTGAGGTTGGGTAGTAATTCACTCTCAGTTTTTGTATACATTTGTCCTTCACCCCTAGATCTGAACCATTTAGTGATAATGGATTTATGTCCGGAAATAACAGGATGGGCATGATGCATAGTGTTTGGATTGATAGATCCATCAGGGTTGAGATTATTCCAAACCACAGCCATCCCCTGTTGCGGTTGAATTTTTTTATCAATCTTCACAAAATCTGTTTCACCCCCTTCATCAACGTCATTTAGGTAAACCATAAAAGTATAGGTTCTTTGGCCCTCATCACTTGCAAACTCTTCGAACGCGTCTCCTTCAAAGTAGTCTGTGTGAGATTTAAACTCTTGATTTTCAATATAATATTGACCTTGTATGATTTCAGAGTATGAGGCATTAATACCTAATGTTTTACAGATTCTTTGATCAATTTCTTCAATAAAAGTGTCATCAATGATCCCAAGATCACAGGTGCTGCTGGTACGAAATTTTTCATCGGGCTCATCTTTGTTCGCTATGGTCGAAGGCCTGAGTTTACTTTTTATGGTTTCTGTAATGTTCTCACATTCAGTCCTTGTTAAAAAATTAGGCAAAAGATACATTTCGACGAGTTCTGAGTTGACTCTTTCAGCATTGGGAATAAAAATTTGTGTTGAGGGCAGCACTCCTGCAAAGGGTATCTCTTTTTTCTTTGCTGAAAAAAGATTCACAAGCCATTGCATAAAGCCTTTAGATTGTTTTTTTTGTTTAGTCTGAGAGTTGTTTGTTAATGGATTAACAACCGTATTGATATCAATATCGGGGCTATATTTCATTTGTTTTTCAATTTCAGTGGGGTCAAAACCCTCATCAATTAGAATCTTATAAATACCGTTTTTGTCACAACCACGAGCTATATTTAAATTTATCCAATCTCTCCATTCTTTATTGAATTGTTTATACATAAAAAAATTAAGCCTCAGATGTTCCGTTCTCTATAGGTTTACAAATAAATACAGGAATATTTCTTTGAGTTCTTTGTTGATAGACTTGGTAATCTGAGTAAAAACTACAAATAGTTGGCCAAAGCCTCTCCTTTTCTTTTTCACTGGCTCTTATAGCTTGATAATTTTTCTTATCTGGCCCTATCTGAACTTCTATATTTGGATTATCTCGAACATTAAAAAACCAACTCGGATGAATGGGCGCGCCTCCCATGGAGGCAACTAAAATCGGTTGATTGTTATCCATCACTTTAATGAGGGGAATATGTCTTATCTTCTTGGTTTTTCTACCCACAGTGGATAACACCATAATTGGATATTTACCAGACCATTTAGACCATAGGCGACCATTAGAAGCTCTATAGATAAAGGCATTCAGTGATGAAATCAATGCTAATACTTTCTTTATTCTTTTGGCTTGTTGTTTAGTGAAAGCTTCTTTAGTCATGATCACTCTCCAGTTAAAAAATAGTTTGTAATCCTTCTATAGAGTACCCTCATTTTTTTCTCATCAAAACCTATTATTTTCTCCTTAAGAATGCCTTCCTCTATTAGGTAATCCGGAACCAACTCTGGTGATATACCCTTATCTAAAGCCATCTGGACAGCATCAATGACCAATTGATAAAACAGTCTTTGCTCTTTAATAACTCGTGTTGAGCCAATTGTGCCACCAACTAAATTCATGGGCTCTTTACTAAAACTCATATGGGAACCTATTACACCTTTAGCTCTTTTTTTTCTGGCTAATAGTTCACTGCTTTTAAAAAAAGGAATTAAGTTGAAAATATAGGTATCCGCCAATCCTGCGCCGTAAATCATGTTCATACCATCTGGAGGGTTAGCATCGTCTGCAATGAAAATAAAACGATCTGGTTGGGTTAAAAAAACAACTCGACAATTATCATGCGAGGGCCCATAGAAATACATCTCTAAGGAAGCATTGCCGACATCTATTTTAAAATCATCTTTAAAAACCTTGTCTGGCTTTACCACTTCTGGAGAAGGGTTATCCAGCCAATTATTAAGGCATTGTTCATGGGCTATAAACTCAGCTCCCTGATCTTTGAAAACTTGACCACCTGAAACATGGTCCCAATGAGAGTGAGAATAGGCCACGTATTTGATTGGTTTTTTGCTTATTTTCTTTATTTCTTCATTGAGGATGCTCGCGGCTTCTGGAGTCAAAGGGTCAGTAAGGATAATACCGTCATCACCAATCAGGATAATATTGCGATAAAAGGTGTAACGAAACGCATAAAGGTTGTTGGATATTTTTTCTATTTCCCATAATTTCATTTTGCCAAAAAGAGGTGCATCAGACTCTGCAACCTTTGTTAGTTCAGGGGATGTCCCGCATCCAATCAACATGGTGATCATCAATAAGCTAATTATATTTTTCATTCTCATTAGTTAACGCCCCATGTTTAAAAAAGAGGTGTAACGCCTTAGAATATTTACAAGATCAGCCTTATTAAAATTGTCGTATTCACTGAATTGCTCTAAATCCAGCTTTTCAACATCAATGAAGTTATTAAGGTCGACTAAGCCGTCCTCTTCTGCTTCTTTTGCTGTTATGAGAATCAGCTGCCAAAATTGTTTTTGCTCGCTAATAATTTTAACCGAGCCATAGGTTTCATCATCACCATAACCACTAATAAAGGATTGTATTTTTTTCTCTTCAACTAATTCCTCAAGACGACTAAAAAAGATCTCCAATGTCGCAGGCCTTAAAAAAGGTAATGTTGGATCTTTTGGAAAACTAGCTCCGCTGGTGCTAATTAGCTCAGGGATAAAAAGGATTTTAGCTCTCACTAATTCAACAATCACCATGCATTCACCATGGCTAGGTCCAAAGTAATGCAGAACAATCTCTTCCTCACCAAGACTAATACTGTATTGTTTTTTGAAATAGAGATTAGGCTTAGCGATATCGTTATTATTGTTTTTAGTAAAATATAATTCACAAGCTGATTGAGCAATAATTTTATGCTTTTTTGCATCAAAGAGGCTTGAGCCAAACAACCTATCCCAATGAGAGTGTGAATAAATGATATTGGTTATGCTTGGTTTGTTGTTTTCTTTCAAATAATTTTTAATTTCTTCAGTGTTGCTCTTATTGATGGGGTCGATAAGCACTGATTCTGTGTTACCAGTGATGACTAAGCTTTGCACCTTGCCGTTGTTAAACAATATTATTTGATCGTTGAGGTTAGTAAAAGTAAGATCACCCGCTTGACTAATACCCAACTGAAAGAAGAGGCTTACGAAGATAAATATTTTGAGTGTTCTCATTCTTTAAGTCATTATTTATTAATAATAGATAAAGCAATTTTACCCAAAATAGGCACCGCCGCACCCAATTCATTAGCATTTTTTGCAGAAGCGTTGCCTTGTAATGACCGCTTGTAAACCCCTTGCGCGATTCCTGCTAATCTAAAAAACCCAAACGCTAGATAGAATGACCAATTTGGAATCGAGTCAATGTTCATTTTTTTACAATAATTTTCCACATACTCATCTTCAGAGGGTATACCCAATTCTTCTAGTTTCATGCCTGCTAGACCAGGTGTAATGCCAATTTGAGGGATATACCAACTCATACATTGATAAGCAAGATCTGCATACGGATGCCCTAATGTTGAGAGCTCCCAATCAAGAACCGCGAGAATGGTTTCATCATTATGATCAAAAATCATGTTATATAACCTGTAATCACCATGAACAATAGAGACCAAGCCATCGTCCTCAGGCATTGCCTCTTCTAGCCATATAATTAAAGCTTCCACTTCAGGGTATTTTTCTGTTTCAGCAGCACGATATTGGGTTACCCAGCGATTAACTTGGCGTTCAAAGTAATTACCCGGCTTACCAAAATCTAAAAGATTAGCCTTTTCTATGTCAATATTATGCAGTGCTGTCATTACCCTCACAGTTTCCTTATAAACAGCTCTTCTTTGTTCTGTGTCAATCTCTGGTAATGATGGATCCCAAAAAATTCTTCCATCAACAAACTCCATTAAATAAAAAATGGTTCCAATCACGCTTTCATCTTCGCAGAGCAGCATCGTTTTAGGTACGGGGACCGATGTTTTTTCTAGGGCTTTTATAATCCTATACTCCCTATCAACAGCATGTGCAGAAGGGAGAAGTACTCCTGGGGGTTTTTTTCTTAAAACATATTTTTTTTCAGGGGTTTCAATTAGATAGGTTGGGTTTGATTGTCCAGTACCAAATTTTTTTGATTTTTTTATACCATTAAAACTGGGTAACTGATGTGCAAGGTATTCAGACAGTTTATTTAAATCTAAGTGGTGGATATCATTATTCATCCAATTAACTAGACTCTTCCAGCATCTATCATTGCTTCTTGTTTTAAGATTTTTTTAGCCAGTGATGCCAAATGAACCTCATCTGGCCCATCAGCTAACCTGAGGGTTCTTGCACCAGCATAAGCGCCAGCAAGAAAGTCATTGTTAACACCAGCAGCACCATGAATTTGTATTGCTCTGTCTATGACTTGGCAGGCCATTCTGGGCCCTATAACTTTAATCATACTAATTAAGTCACTGGCTACTTTGTTTCCATACCGATCCATTTTATCTGCTGTCATCAGTGTTAGTAATCTTGCCTGCTCAATCTCACTAGCAGATAAAGCAATGCTTTCTCTTACTGAGCCTTGTGCACTAAGAGGCCTTCCAAATGCAACTCTACTCTCAGCACGTTCGCACATCATTTCTAATGATCGTTTTGCCAGCCCAATGAGTCGCATACAATGATGAATTCTTCCAGGCCCAAGTCGCCCTTGTGCTATTTCAAAACCCCTGCCTTCTCCTAAAATTAAATTGTCTTTTGGTACCCTAACGTTTTCAAAACTAATTTCAGCATGCCCAAAAGGCTCATCCACATAACCAAAGACTGATAATGGCCTGATAACTTTAATCCCCTTTGTCTCCATGGGCACCAGTATCATGGATTGTTGTTTGTGACGATCAGGATTATTAGGGTCAGTTTTACCCATAAAAATAATAATTTTACATGCTTCATTCATAGCACCAGAGCTCCACCATTTGGTGCCATTAATCACATATTCGTCTCCTTCTAGTACAATTGGCGACTCTATATTGGTGGCGTCTGAGGAAGCTACTTTGGGTTCAGTCATAGAAAAACAGGATCTAATGTCACCATTTAACAAGGGTTTAAGCCATTGATCTTTCTGTTGCTCTGATCCATAACGATCCAATACTTCCATATTTCCTGTGTCCGGTGCATTACAATTGAACACTTCGGATGCAAAAAAAACTCTGCCCATTATTTCTGCTAAAGGCGCATATTCTAAATTACTTAAACCAGCTCCACGCTCTGATTCTGGAAGAAACAAATTCCATAAGCCAGCGTCTTTAGCTTTGTTTTTGAGCTCTTGCATCAAGGGAGGTGAAACCCATTTATTATCAGTATTTTTAAAGTGGTTAGTATAGGCCTCCTCATTTGGATAAACATGCTCATCCATGAAGGCATTGAGTTGTTCCATTAAATCAAGAACTTTGTCTGAGTGATTAAAATCCATTGTTTATTTCCTTATCTCATTTTCAATTAAATTATAATAATTTCGTGTGGCTTTAAGAATATTAGCATTAATATTTGACTTCTTTTCTTCTGCTTCCAGGGACTTCCAAGCATCAGCCAACGTTCTCCAAGGTACTTCATCCTGTGTTAACAGTCTTTTCGATTCAAATTCTTGAAAGTTCATCCTCATTTTAGGGTCACAATCTGAATGCTCTATTGCAATGATTCTTTTGGCAAAGTCTATTAAACGAGGGTCGTTAATTTGATTTAAAATCTCAATCCTTTCATTGGTATTCTCAGTGTTTAAAAAAGCCTCACTAAGCAAACGATCAGAATTATCAATAAATTGATCATAAATTTGAGATTCAGAGTATTCAGATCTAGGCCATTCAGGTCTTTTTCTACTGTTAATATCACAAGCTAACACAACGTTTTCCTTGAAGCCCAAATTACTCTGAATTGTTTCGGCACGCTCTGTGGCTTCATCTTGAGACAAATTATTTTTGGTACAAAATTCTGCAGGTAGTATTACCGGACTGCGGTTAGCTTTGATTGTAAAGAATGGTGAGCCTTTTCGGTTGATCTTTTTAGCAATTTCTTCTGCTGTAAAGTAAATATAATCGAGCGGGTCATAGGAGAGATCAAAGTGCACAAGATTATTTGAATAACTCGGGTCTTGACAAATGAAGGTTGGGGTTCTTTTTACAGCCAACCTCTCTTTGTATTTCACATCACCATAGTTAAAGAACAGTTGTTTGGTCATTAACTCCATGGCTCGCTTCTTATTGCCACTGGCTATGGCAGAAAAAAAGATGTTTGGAGTGTTTGTTTCAAACAGCTTTGCAAGCTTTAACAAAACCTTTACATCATCCATTGCTGCATGAGCATCACCAGGATCAATGCCATTGGCAACTGCAAGCAGCTCTTGTTTCAGAATAAGTTTGCCTGTTACATCTTTATGAAATGAGATTGTTTCCGGTTCAAAACAATAAATCGCTTGAGCAATATTATATAGATCAACATGAATTCTATCCTCTGAGGCATTAGAGAGTAAGTAGGGGTTATATAAAGAAGAAAAAAAAGAATGTCTTAAAATAACCAAGTCATAAGAGGCGCCATTATAAGTGGCAATAATTTTTTCTGGATGGGTTTTTAAATAGAGAGCTATCTTTGAGACTAAATCAAACAAAGACAGTTTCTCATTCATTAACTCTAATGGATTAATGTTGGTGATATTTAGGGCGCCAGCGTCAGGCAATATGTGATAAGGCAATCTGCATTTATCATTCATAATAATATCAGGGTTATCCAAATCACTAGAGTATTCAAGGATGGCCGCTGAAGTTGGTCTTTCATATTCAATATTTCTATTGATACCAGTGGTTTCAAGGTCTAACCCAATCATCCCTCTTGAACTAAGAAGTGTTTGATATTCTTGGCAATTAAACATGTTCATTTATCCTTTTTAACTTAACTTTCTATCAACCTAATTAGACTGTATGATTGACAAATATGCAAAGGAAGAATGTTTTTTCAAAACTGTTGTTATTGGTTCTGATTATATTGACCCAAGCCTGCGGACAAACTGGTGAGCTTTACCTACCAAGTCAACAGGATGTAAGCCCTGAAGAACCAAAAAACGAAGTCAAAACAAACCTAGATGAGTGAAAAAAAATTACTCTTAGTAGATGGTTCGTCCTACCTATTTAGGGCTTTTCATGCATTACCTGATTTGACCTCAGCATCAGGACAACCAACAGGCGCTATACATGGGGTCCTGACCATGTTGCAAAAATTAATTAAAGTTGAGCAACCAGATTTTGTGGCCATTGTGTTTGATCTTCCCGGCAAAACCTTCAGACATGATTTATACCCAAATTATAAGGCCAATCGACACGCTGCACCAGAAGATTTGGTTAGCCAAATTCAACCTCTACACACAGCCATTCAACATCTTGGTCTCCCTTTAATTACTCAATCTGGATTTGAAGCAGACGATATTATTGGCACCTTAGCAAAACAAGCTGAGAGCCAGAACATACAATCAATTATAGCTACTGGAGACAAGGATTTTGCCCAATTGGTAAGTGATCGTGTGCATTTAATTGATACCATGAAAAACACTCGTTTAGACCCTCAAGGGGTTAGTGAAAAGTTTGGAATTGCACCTGAATTAATTATTGATTATCTGACATTAGCAGGGGATGCTTCGGACAACATACCGGGTGTTGAAAAAGTGGGTCCAAAAACAGCAATTAAGTGGTTATCCGAATATAAGAATTTACAAGGGATTGTTGATCATGCCGTTGAAATTAAGGGCAAAGTTGGCGAGAACCTTAGAGATTCTCTGGACCAACTTAGTCTATTTAAAAAGCTAGTCACTATCGATTGCGGAGTGAGCCTAAACCAGACCGTGTCTGAGTTAGTGATTGCTGAATCTAACGACGCAGCCCTTTATGAACAATTTAAGGAGTTAGGGTTACACGGTTTGATTAAACAATTTCAAATTGAACCTGAAGAAAAAGAAACAAGGCCGGATGTTGATTATCAAACTATATTTTCCCACTCACAACTGGATGAATTAATACAGTCAATGTTGTCTGCTAAAGCCGTGGCAATTGATACTGAAACCACCAGTTTGAATTATATCGAGGCTGAGCTGGTTGGGATTTCAGTATCAATAAAACCCAATGAAGCATTTTACATCCCCCTCAAACATGATTATGAAGGAGTGCCAGCACAAATTGATAGAGATACAGTATTGGAAAAGCTCAAGCCATGGCTTGAAAACAAGGACACCATAAAGGTTGGTCATAATTTAAAATATGATAGCCATATATTTTCAAATTATGGCCTTAACCTACAAGGCCAAGTATTCGATACAATGATGCTCTCATATGTTAATAACAGTATTGCAACGAGACATAATCTTGGGGCAGTGGCTAAAAGATATCTCAATATTGATCCATCAAGTTATGAAGATGTCGCTGGTAAAGGCGCTAAGCAAATTTCTTTCCAGCAAGTTGGCATAGAAGAGGCAACTTTTTATGCTGCCGAAGACGCGGATATCAGTCTCCAACTCCATCACGTTTTAACCCCAGATCTAAAGAAACAAACAGCACTGTATGATCTTTATACAAACGTAGAGGAACCACTCATAGCAGTATTGGCTGCAGTGGAGCGAAACGGTGTTCTTGTTGATTCCACACTGTTAAATAAGCAAAGCGAGGAGTTTGAAATTACCTTAAGGGCTATTGAGGAAAAAGTCTATGATGCAGCAGAAGAGGAATTTAACCTTGGATCTCCCAAGCAACTCCAAGAAATTTTATTTGAAAAATTAGGCCTACCCGTATTGAAAAAAACACCAAAAGGACAAGCCTCAACTTCAGAGAATGTGCTTAGGGAGTTAGCAATGGATTTTCCTATCGTTAAGGATATTTTAGACTTTAGAACCATCTCGAAACTAAAAACTACTTATACCGATAAATTGCCTAAAATGATTAATCAAAGAACAGGCCGTGTGCACACTTCTTACCATCAAGCGGTAACAGCAACGGGTCGGTTATCATCATCAAATCCTAATTTACAAAACATACCAATTAGGACAGCGGAGGGCAGACGAATAAGAGAAGCGTTTGTGTCACCCAAGGGTTCAAAAATTCTTGCAGCAGATTATTCTCAGATTGAGTTAAGAATAATGGCCCACATATCTAAAGACGAAGGGTTATTAAAGGCTTTCCAAAAAGATTTAGATATACATACTGCCACCGCGGCTGAAATTTTCGGCATTGATTTAGGAAGTGTTACCGGCGAACAAAGGAGATCAGCTAAAGCTATCAATTTTGGATTAATTTATGGGATGTCAGCATTTGGTTTATCAAAACAGTTAAAAACTAATAGAAATGAGGCTCAAGATTATATTGAGCTGTATTTTTCTCGCTATCCAGGGGTAAAACAATACATGGACCAAACCAAAGAAACAGCAAGAGACACTGGCTATGTAGAAACAGTCTTTGGTCGACGCTTATATCTCCCAGATATTGATGCAAGCAACTACCAACGAAGACAATACGCAGAAAGGAGTGCTATCAATGCACCAATGCAAGGAACAGCAGCAGATCTTATCAAGAAAGCAATGATCCGCTTACATCATGAAATTATTCAACAATCTTTGGGTGCAAAAATTATAATGCAAGTACATGATGAGCTTGTTCTTGAGGTAATAGAGAGTGATCTGATAGAGGTTTCAAAACTCACCCAAGAAATTATGTCAAATGTTGCTAATTTAGAACTAGATCTTAAGGTGGATGTAGGGATTGGTGATAATTGGGAACAAGCTCACTAAAAAGATAAGGGAGTGTACGTTTGAAAATATTAGTCATGGGGCTTCCAGGAAGCGGTAAAACCTATCTTACAGAAAGGCTAGTACCACTATTAAAGGCAGCATGGTATAACGCAGACAAGCTAAGAGAAATGTCAAATGATTGGGATTTCTCAGATGAAGGAAGAAAAAGGCAGTCTAAGAGAATGAGGACATTTGCTGATTTTGAAAAAAACAATGGCAGGCATGTTGTCTGTGATTTTGTTTGTCCCACTAAAGAAACTAGAAATAACTTTAAAGCAGACGTCGTCATTTGGATGGATACCATCAAAGAAGGAAGATTTGAAGATACCAACAAGATATTTGAAAATCCTGAAAATGTAGATTTTCATATCACAGAATGGAATGACCACAATCACAAAGATGTTGCTCAGGAGATTTTGAAAAATGTTTAATTGGAAAAAACCGACTGTTCAGATGTTAGGCAGATGGCAGCCTTGGCATGATGGCCATCAAGCCTTATTTAAGCGATGTGTTGCTAAGACGGGGCAAGTGATCATCCAGGTCAGAGATGTTCAGGGATCCTCTGGGGGACAAAACCAAGAAGACAACCCATTTAATTGGGAAACTGTGTGTAAAAATATTCAAGACAGCTTACTCGATGAAGGCTTTGAGAGAGGGGTTCATTATGAAATTATGCTGGTGCCAAATATAGTCAATATTACTTATGGAAGAGGTGTTGGCTATGCTATTGAAGAAGAAATCTTTGATGACACCATTGAGTCTATTAGTGCCACTCAAATTAGAAGAAAAATGAGAGATGAAGGAGATTTGAGTTAATTAGGGTTATTAAGCATCCTAGTAACAACCTCTCTTGCGATATCATCACCTGTTTTTTTTAAACCAGAAAAAACTTGTGCCGTAGCTATTGAGCCATAAGCGTCTTCAACCCGTCTCAATTGTTCTAATTGATGATGTTTATTTAGCTTGTCAGACTTAGTAAGGAGGATATGTAGTTTTTTATTTAATGGTAAAAAGAAATCTAAAAACATTCTGTCCATTTCTCCTACACCCCTTCTTATATCAATGATTAGAACTACACCGTTTAAACTGCCTCGTGATTCTAAATAATCACTAACAAGACGCCCCCATAATTTTTGCTTTGCTTTTGAAGCTTTTGCAAAACCATACCCAGGAAGATCTACTAATCGTCTATTGTCTCCAAGATTAAAAAAATTAATTAATTGTGTTCTGCCTGGGGTTTTGCTTGTTTTTGCAATACTTTTTCGATTAGTAATCACATTTATTGCAGTTGATTTTCCAGCATTGGATTTGCCAACGAATGCAATTTCAGAACCCAAATCCTCAGGACATTGACCAAGATTAGCAGCACTGGTGAGAAAATTAATTTTTTCGAAAGTCATAATGTTTTGATTAATTACTTAAGTGTATAATTCGTGCTTTAATTCAAAAGGTATAAAAGAGATAATAACCAATTCTACTCAAGAAGTAGAATGACAATAAAATTCAAAAGGAGTTTTTGTGAAGACAAAGTATTTTCATAAAACAATAACAATATTTGTTTGCTTGATTGTAAGTGTTGGCATGTTATCGGCAAATCAAATTTTTGCTGAAGGCGATATTGAGGCTGGGAAAGCTAAATCACAAGTTTGTTCCGCTTGTCATGGACCAGATGGTAATAGCACCAACCCTGATTGGCCCAGTCTGGCTGGCCAACATGAGAAATACTTTATTGCTACCCTGGAGGCTTATACCAATGGCACTAGAAATAATACAATTATGTATCCACTGGCAATGACGCTCTCAGAACAAGATATGATGGATTTAGCAGCTTATTACCAGGCACAAACACCGGTCAAAAAAACTTATGATTATGAGTTAGCTAAACAAGGTGAATCCTTATACAGAGGAGGTAATTCATCCGGTGTTGCTGCTTGTATTGCTTGCCATGGACCTACAGGAAGAGGCAATCCTGGAGCTGTATACCCATCAATAGCTGGACAGCATTCAGCCTATACAAAAATTGCTCTTAACGAATACATCAATGGTAATCGAAAACCTGGAATTAATAACATGATGCAAACCATAAGCCCAAGAATGACTTCTGACGAAATTGAAGCGGTTGCAGAATACATACAGGCGCTTGGAGCAAATTAAATGAACCACCATATATTTAAGACAGTAGTATGCTTCAGTTTGTTATTTGGTGTTTCGATATCAAGTCATGCAGACAACCATTGGCAGTTTCAAAACAATAAACATTACAGAACATTATCCACAGCTGACAACATGTCCGCTGAACAACAGAGAATAGAAGTAGTAGAAGTCTTCGCCTACTCTTGCAACCATTGCTTTAATTTTGAAACCTATTTGGATCAATTCGAAAAAAGTAAGGCTGACTATATTGATTTTAAAAAAATGCCAGTTGTGTTTAATGACGCATACAAAACACACGCAAGAATTTACTACACAGCTGAATCACTAGGTAATTTGGATGTTATGCATAGGAAAATATTCAAAGCAATGCACTTGGATAGAAAATCTTTAATGGATGAAAATGAAATCTACCAATTGTTTGCTGAGCAAGGCATAAGTAAACAACAATTTTTAAGTCGCTTTCGCTCGTTTACAGTAGAAAGTAAAGTGAACCGAGCACAGCGTTTAACCAGTAAATATAAAATTCGTTCAACACCAACTATGGTTATCAATGGTAAATACACGGCTAATGGCCCTGCTGTAAAGACCTTTGAAGACATGTTGGCAGTGGCTAAAGAGTTAGCAGAACGAGAGTTTTTATCTCAATAATTTTTTTGATAATTAACCTGCGCCTTGCAGCCACTCACTTTCACCTGATACATAGAGTTCTTTTTTCCAAATAGGGACACGTAACTTTACCTCATCAATAATAAAGCGACACGCTTTAAATGAATCATCCCGATGTGCTGCATAAACCAATACAATCACTGCAGTGTCTCCGATATTGAGCAAGCCAATACGATGAACGCAATAAGCATAATTAATATCAAATTTACTGAATGCTTCACTGATAATGAGGTTTCCTTCTTTTACAGCCAGTTCCTCATAACATTGATATTCTAGAGAGGTAACAGACTTGCCTAAATTATTCTCCCTAACAATTCCTTCAAAGATTGATTTTGCTCCTGATTGATGGTCTGGATTTTCTGTGACCATTAAATCTGGATGAATAACTTCTTGATTGATAAAAAAATTACTCATCCCCCAGTTACCGGAGGAATAAATACTAATTTATCTTGATCCATTATTTTTGTGTCATATGAAGCAAAACTATCATTAACGGCCACTTTATATTGATTGGTGTCTGGTAGGTCATATTTTGTAATTAAATGTTGGTAAACAGATTTGGCAGTGGCCCCTTTTCTTATCGTTATTATTTCAACATCTTTTTTTGTTGCATCCCTTAACCCTGCAAAGTAATGGATTGATATTTGTATCATTTGTTCCATAATTAATTGATAAAAAATATATATAATAGACGTAGACCAACATATATTACCAGTGCCCCAGTTAATCGGCGAACGACAATTGCAGAAATAACTGAAACACCCAATCTGTTTCCAATTTGTCCTCCTATAAAGACAGCAATAAAAAACCAAGTGTATTCTAAAAGGTTGTCTAAACCTGTGTCTTGAGAATGCTTTGATGCTTGTCCTATAAGGCCAGCCAACGAGTTAAAAAATATAAAAACACTTGAAAAAGCTGCAATCTGTTTTGTCGGTAGACTTTGCTGTAAATGCAAAAGAGGGGCAAAAAATATTCCTCCCCCAATGCCCACTAAGCCCGCTAAGCCGCCCAACAAAAACCCTATAATTAGGTTAATAATAATGCCTTTTTTTGTGTTAAGCCATGCTGAAGACTGATGCACTTCATTTTCTCTGATCATCATCAATAGTCCGGATACGAATAAGCTCAATCCCAGAGCTAAAATAAATTGAGATTGGCTGATTACTATTCTTCCAGCAAAAAAAGCTGCTGGGATCGAAACTAAAATAATGGGTAAGGCAAACTTCCATGGGATAAGTTTTTGTTTATGAAATTGTATTAGGTTCCCGCTGACCACAATGAGGTTACAAGCAAGTGCAATGATTGGTATGACTTGATAATCAGCATCGCTTATAACCAACAAGGCGTTATACGTAGAACCTCCACCAAAACCAACTGCCGCATAGAGAAAGGCAGTAAAAAAGAATAAAACAATAAAAGAAGTTATTGCTACCCCCTGTCAATCCTAAGTGCTGTCATCCTGGAAATACAACATAGATTTTTATCATTAAAATCAGTCTCTGATTTATATATTTTTACTTCCCAAACTTGTGTACGTTGACCTACAAAAATAGGGCTAGCTATCCCTGTAACTAGACCTTCTGTTGCTGATCTGAGGTGATTTGCATTAATTTCTTGACCCACGATTTTATATTTTGAATTATCAATACATAATCCAGCCCCTGTGCTTGCCAGGGTTTCAGCTAGTCCTAATGATGCACCACCATGAAGAATACCGTAAGGTTGCTTGGTTCTTTCATCAACCGGCATTGTTCCTTTCACATAATCATCGCCAATCTCAGTGATTACAATACCTAGTGTTTCCATCAGAGTGCCCTCATGAACAGTATTCATTGCTTCTAAATGATCGATATTTTTTTGATGCCAAATTTGAGTCATGGTTATTAGCTCCACTATGAAAATATAGCAACATTATTGCTTTATTTTGAGAAGGGTGCAAAATGCTGATTTATGAAGGCATTATCAATTCAAGATCTTTCAAAGCAATATAAAAGTGGGGTCCAAGCCTTAAAATCTGTTAGTTTTGAGGTCAACCAAGGCGATTTTTTTGCTTTATTAGGGCCAAATGGTGCAGGTAAAACAACAGCCATAGGAATTTTAACATCCCTAGTTAACAAAACTTCAGGAATTGTCGAAGTGTTTGGTCATGATTTAGATAAAGAATTAAGCCTTGCTAAATCTTGTCTCGGTGTTGTTCCCCAAGAAGTTAATCTAAACCTCTTTGAT
>CAYQEV010000037.1:0-15900 GCA_964416745.1 uncultured Woeseia sp. | reverse complement strand
GATATGACTGTATGTAAAACTTTAGAGTGGTTAGCTAGCGAAGAGAATGTTAAATGTTTCGCTAATGGTGGTGACAGAAAAAACAAAGCGGACATTCCTGAAGCAGAGGTGTGCAAAAAGTTTGATATTGCAATGGAATTTAATGTGGGGGGTGGCAAAATTCAGTCAAGCTCAGAATTGGTCTCTGGAGAAGTTATAAAACCTTGGGGGTCATATAAAACCTTCGAAAAAGGTGAGGGGTATCTTGTGAAAAGAATGACAGTTTTTTCTGATGAAATACTCTCCCTGCAGTCTCATAATCATAGAAGCGAATATTGGTTTGTTGCAGAAGGGGTTGCAACTGTTGAATGTGATTCAGAAACAATGTTGCTTACAAAACATGAATCTACTTTTATTCCCTTGGGGGCTAAGCACAGACTAAGCAATATGGGGGAAGAGCTTTTAAAAGTTATTGAAGTTCAAGTCGGTGATGTGTTAAGTGAGGATGATATTATTCGCTATGAGGACCGCTACGACAGAAATTAGGCTTCTTTTTTGTTTGCTCTAGATATCAACTCAACTTGAGACAAAAAGAACTTAGCCGAACTCTCAACACTATCAAATGCTTGATTATTTAATTTCTCTGTGGGTGGTGTTTCACAACCTTCTTTCAAATGAAAGCTATTTTCTCGCCAAGAAGACACTATGATTGGTAAGTTGTTAATGACTTCCCCGGAGACAGGGTGTTTAGCAACATAAGTTCTAATGGAGGCCCGAAATGACCCCACTTTTACTAACGTAGCCTCTGGTTTATTACTTACAGGGTTATCCTCTAATACCATTTCAAGGTTTTCATTTAGCAGTAGTGGGTTGTGTTCTATTTCTTGGAAAATTAATGCGAACAGGTCACATTTTTGGTTTGCTGCAACTTCTGCTGGGCTAATGGCTGTCATGGTTTATGTTTTGATATCACTGTCTAGACTAATATTTAGACCTAAAATCGCTTCTTTTTTCTGGTGTTCAAAATAAATGGCTATAGCTGTTAAAAAAAAGCAAAAAAGAATGATATAAATTGGTATCCAGTTAATTTTTTTATTCATAAGTTTAAACGGTGATTTTAAATAAAATTCATAATTTTGTGAATATTTTAATTCCTTTATGAATTAATTCTGCTTTTATAGGGGTCATACCTGTATTTTCTCCGTCAATGTTAAGCGGGTCTCCGTCAGTGCTTAAAGTGAAATTTTTAATTTGTTTATATTCTACATGTGGGTCATTTATATGGTTTCCAGAAAAGAGTTGAGTGAAAATTTTTAGGACTCTTAATTTTGAAGCTTTTTTCACCAGAATAATATCGATTAACCCATCATCCAAAATGGCGTAAGGTGCCATTTTCATGCCTTTTCCTGTATGAATAGTGTTTAATGCTAAGAAAAATAATCCCTCACCACTAAAACTAGTGTCATCCAATACAAAGTCTAATCGATTTCTTTTCATCTTCATTACACTAATTAATGAAGCTACTGAATACCTAATGCCGCCAAGCCAACGAAGCTTCTCTGCTAGAATATTTACTTCTGCGGCCATCCCCCAACCAATAATATTGATTGCAAAGTAAATTTCTCCTTTGTGATCAATTTTAAAAAGATCTATTGGTGTTACATTACCTTTAAGAATTGTCTTCAGTGCTCTTAATGGGTCTAATTCGCCTAGGTCTTCTGCAAAAGCATTTCCACTCCCTCTCGGGATAATTCCTAAAGCAACACTCTTAGACTTACCAGACCTCATTAACCCGTTTACTGCTTCATTAATTGTGCCGTCTCCGCCAATGACACAAATGCCCTCGAAACCTTCCAGGTTTTCATTTTGAATAAAATTTGAGATTGCCCCCTTATGTTCACTTATATAAGTTAGGTATTCGATTTTTAGGTGGTCTAACTGTTTATGAACTGATTTAAGAACAGTTTCATGGTCCTGACTGCCCGCTTTAGGATTTAAAATCAAACATAGTTTTTTTATTTTGATTTTTTGCATGACTAAAAAATATAACTTTATTCCCTTTATTACAAAGACATTTGGTTTTATACTGCTTTGCAAAATAGAAGCTTGCTTAATTATTCTTCTAGATAAACCGATATAAAAAAGGAGTTCTCGTGAGTGATTCAGGTCTAGGGTTTTCTCATAATCGTTTCATTGCTTTAATTGTATTTATTGCTTTTCTTGTGCTTCTCTTTGAGGGTGCTGGTGAACTTGGTGGAGACATGATTAAAGCCCAAGTAGAGCAAACCACCTTTAAATATCATCCAGAAAAAAATGCGGAGAATCGCCTCAAACCAGCTATGGTGCTAACTACAGAAACAGCCATAGATAACTCTATGGAAGAAACATCTGAAGCTATTGCTGCAGACTGGACAGCGGAAGGTTCTTGCGAACAAATTATTGAGAGCAACGATATGTTGCAATTTAACCTTAAAGAAATGATTGTCAGTTCAAACTGCAAAGAAGTGACAGTGACCCTAAAGCACACTGGCACTATGCCAGCAAATGTTATGGGGCATAATTGGGTTTTGACAAACAATGCTGACTTTATGCCTGTTGCACAGGCAGGCGGGGCAGCCGGTGCAGATAATAACTATGTCCCTATTGGGGATCAGAGGGTGCTTGCTGCAACAACTATAATTGGTGGCGGACAAGAAACATCAGTAAGTTTTTCAATTGATTCGTTGGTGGTGGGTGATGGTTATACTTTCTTCTGCTCTTTTCCAGGGCATTACGCCATTATGAAAGGGGCTTTTAAGGTTATTTAATTATATTTTATGGCGACCTCTATAGTTTATTATTCAAGCGAACTCAGAACTGAAAGCACACATCTCCAATCAGGAGAAACCTATATTACAGATGCCCCAATTGATAATGAAGGTAAAGGAGAGGCATTTTCACCTACTGACATAATAGCCACAGGGCTGGCTAATTGTATGCTCACTATTATGGGTATTGTTGCTAAAAGAAAGTCTTTAGATATAGAAGGAACCAAGGCGGAAGTAACGAAAATTATGGGCACCGAACCACGCAGGATTAGTGAAATTAAAATAGATTTCTTTTTCCCCAAATCTTACGATAAAAACTCAAAACAACTCCTTCAGACTGCTGCTATAAACTGTCCTGTAGCTAAAAGTTTAGCCAATGACTTAACTCAAACCATCAATTTCCATTACTAGATTGCTGATCAATTTTTTGTCTCATCTCATCGAGGGTTGCTTTAAGTTCCTTTATTTCTTTTTTCAGGTCCTCAACTTCTGATTTTTCAACAAGATCCATTTTCTGTATTGCCTCTTTTACCAAAACACGTAAATTTTTTTGTATATCGTCCTTAACCTCAAGGGCTGATTTTGGCAGGATTGAAGCGAACCCCTCAGACCACTTTTTGAATTTATCGTTATCCATAATCGCTTCAAATAGAAAACTTCGATATTATCATTAGTAACAAGGAGCATAAAGCAGGTATTAATATTAAAAAATGTTTGGAACAACAGAACAAGTCGAAAAGAAAAAAAGCCGTTTAGGGTCCTTTATTGTCTTTTTTCTTATAATTCTATTGATTATTGGTAGCGGCGGTCTATTTTGGCTTAGTAAGCAATCAATTGACCAAACAATGTTGTCAGCACTTGATGGCCTGGTTGATAACCTAAATGGATACGTTTTATTGGAGTTTCTAAACTACTCCCTAGAAACCACTGTCCCTCTATTGATTCTAGGTTTATTGTCTCTATACATATTAATTAGAGTTGTTATCTTGGTCTGGAATTCTCCCAGTAGGATTAAATATATCCTTGCTGAAAGAAGCGCTAAACGCACAAAAAAATTACTTAACGAAAGTCTGCTTTTATTATCAAAAGGAGAAACCGTCAAGGCCAGAAAAAGATTAAAATCAGCAGCCTCCTCAAACCAACCCATACTTCAAACTTTTTTACTAAACATAGAGTTATCTGAAGCTGCTGGTGACCATAACTCACGTGAGGAGTGGGTAGAAAAAAGTTTAATTGCGTTTCCTAAAGTTAAGCCTTATATCCTGAACTTTGTTGCAACCCTTTTGATTAATTCTAAAAATTATATCGATGCAAAAGCCTATATTGATCAGTTATTTGATACTAACCCAACCAACCCATCTGCTCACCAGTTACTTTTTGAGCTTCTTGTTGCGACAAAAGATTATGATCTAGTATTAAGAAAAGTGTTTGAGTTTGATAAACATGTTGATGAAGACAGTCTAGCGGAGATGTTTCTTAAGGTTATAAGAGACGCTGTTCACAACAATAAACCTTTGGAATCAATCCTTGAAAGAATACCTAAATCAATAGAAAAACATCCTCTTGTTATGACAGGGAAAATTGAAAGTTGGCTAGCTAGCAAGGAGCATATTAAAGCGGAATCAGTGCTCAGGAAACTAATACCTAACACTTGGAACAAAACACTTATCTTGATTTATGCAGACTTAGACAATCCAAGCATTAATGAGTTATCTGGTCGTGTTGATAATTGGCTGGAGGATAGGCCTAGAGATTCAAATCTATGGCTCGCTGCAAGCAGGTTAGCTCAAAGAGACGGTTTATGGTCTAAAGCTAAACAATGCCTAGAACGGTCGATTGAACTATCTTATAGTGTTTCTAAATACACAGAGCTATCCCTTGTTCTGTCTGAACTTGGCGAAAAAGAGGAGGCATTAGCTGCACTGAAATCTGCTAGAGAATTAGATAAATAATATCACCAAGCCGTCTCTATTTAATTAATGAAACCAGAATCTCAAACATTACAAAAAAAGTTTCTTCAATACTTAGAAACTGAGCGCAGGTATTCAAAACACACAGTTCTCAATTATGCGAAGGACATAAATGATCTTGCAACTTTTTCTAGCTCTCAGAAAATATCGTCATGGTCAGAAATAAAACCTCATCATGTAAGAAGCTATGCGTCTCAGATTTTTATAGACGGTCTTGGGGCAAGGAGCATACAAAGAAAGTTGTCAGCAATTAGAAGCTTTATGAATTATTTAGTAAGAGAAAACTTTTTAAAAACTAATCCTGCTGACGGCGTAAAAACTCCGAAAGCGCCACAAAAATTACCTGGGGTTTTAGATGTTGACCAAATTAATCAGTTGCTAAACATTACACAGGTAGATCCTATTAGCCTTAGAGATAAGGCTATTATGGAACTTTTATATTCTTCGGGCCTTCGATTGTCAGAGCTAGTTTCTTTAAACCCCATTGATTTAAATATTCAAGACATGAGCCTTACTGTGATTGGTAAAGGGAATAAAAAAAGAATGCTGCCTATTGGGTCTAAGGCCATACAAGCTATACAGGAATGGATTAAAGTTAGATCACAGTTGGCTGCGCCTGAAGAAGAAGCCCTGTTTGTGGGTAACCGAGGTAGTCGCTTAAGCAGAAGATCTGTGCAGAGCCGTATTAACCATTGGGCTAAAAAAAACGGTCTGCAGCAAACTGTTTACCCTCATTTACTTAGGCATAGTTTTGCCACTCATTTACTGGAGGCAAGTGGTGACTTAAGAGCTGTACAAGAACTTTTAGGACATAAAGACATTAGCACTACACAGGTTTATACTCATTTAGATTTTCAGCACCTTTCGGAAACTTATGATAAGGCCCACCCAAGATCAGGGAAAAAATGACAAACAAAGAAAAAAAAGTAAGTTTTGGTTTTCAAGACGTAACAGAACCTGAGAAAACAAAAAAAGTTGAGGGTGTGTTTGATTCGGTAGCAAAACAATATGACCTCATGAATGATCTTATGTCTTTTGGTGTTCATCGGTTCTGGAAGCGATTCACCTTAATGCATACTGGTTTAAAAGAAGGTATGTCAGCTCTTGATGTTGCTGGTGGCACTGGTGATCTCAGCGTCCTATTACAAAACCAAGTGGGTAAATCAGGATCAATAATTTTAACTGATATTAATGCGTCTATGCTTAATAAAGGGAGGGTTAAATTACTTGACCAAGGTCAACTGAAGAACATACAGATTATTCAAGCAAATGCAGAGGAGCTTCCTTTTAACGACAACACTTTTGATTGTGTCACTATAGGTTTTGGTTTGCGTAATGTAACCAACAAAGAAGCTGCGCTATCCTCTATGTTCAGAGTCATCAAGCCTGGGGGCAAACTACTGATATTAGAATTTTCTAAAGCGAACGAAATAATTGCTCCATTTTATGATTTTTACTCTTTCAGTGTTCTGCCAAAATTGGGGGAGTGGGTGGTAAATGATGCTGACAGTTATCAGTACCTAGCTGAATCTATTCGCATGCATCCTGACCAAGAAACATTGATTAATATGATGAAAGCTGCAGGGTTTATAAATACAGAATATTTCAATCTTACCGCAGGTATTGTTGCTTTACATGTTGGACACAAACAATAAGATGAAAAAAATACAAACATTATCTCGATTACTCAAAATCCAGAAAACTCTAATTTATTATCAATTGGATGAATTTATTGCTGACATCCCTGCTCTGCATTCTCTACGCTGGATATTTTATTTATCTCCAAGTCTTTGGTTTAGAAAAACAACATCCTCATCTAGAGGGGAACGACTTAGGTGTGCATTAGAAGATTTAGGGCCCTTGTATGTTAAATTTGGTCAGTCGTTATCCACAAGGCCAGATCTGCTTCCCGAAGATATTGCAACAGAGCTATCGAAATTACAGGATGATGTTCCTGCTTTTTCTGCCGACCTAGTTGAACAAGAAGTATTAAAAGCTTTTGGACAGCCTGCAACAGATATTTTTAAGGACTTTGATAACAATGCTTTTGCCTCAGCCTCAATTGCACAAGCTCATCTTGCCACACTAAAAAGTGGTGAAGAGGTGATTGTGAAAATACTTCGTCCTAATATCTGGGAAGCAATAGCAAGAGACATGGAGATTCTTATCCTATGTGCAAAATTAATTAACAGTTACTCCGAAGAATCAAAACGACTGCGACCGATAGAGGTAGTCTCTGATTATCAAGCCACTGTATTGCACGAGCTTGATTTAGTCAGAGAGGCTGCAAATTGTGCACAAATAGGGAGAAATTGGGAGGGTTCAGAGATTATAAAAGTCCCTAAAATTTATTGGGATTATTGTAAAACAAACGTCTTGGTCCAAGAACGTATTCATGGGGTACCAATTAATAATATTAAGGAATTAAAAGCCGCTGGAGTCAATATCGAAGAGCTTGCTATCAATGGAGTGCGTATATTTTTCACACAGGTCTTTCTCCATAATCTATTCCATGCTGATATGCACCCTGGAAATGTTTTTGTTGATATTTCTAATCCAAAAAAACCGCTCTACGCTGCGGTTGACTTTGGTATTGTGGGAAGCTTAGACGAAAAAGATAAGCGTTACCTGGCTCGAAGTTTTTCTGCATTTTTCGAAAGAGATTATACAACCATTGCCTCAAGTTTTGTGGATGCTGGTTGGGTTCCGAAAGAAACCAGATTAGATGCTTTTGAAGCCTCTATAAGAACGGTTTGTGACCCTATTGCTGATAGACCTCTTGAAGATATCTCTTTTGGACAATTATTAATACGTCTCTTTCAAACCGCAAGAGAATTTAAAATGGAAAACCAGCCCCAACTGGTCCAACTAGAAAAGACGCTTCTAAATATAGAAGGCTTAGGAAGGCAACTATACCCTCAATTAGATATAGTGGCCGCAGCAAAACCTGTTCTTGATGAATGGAAAGACCAACAAACTAACTTAAAGTCAGTTCTAAGCAAACTACAGAAAGACGCCCCGGAAATTAAAAGAACCATTGAGGAATTACCAACCCTTGCAAAACAGTTCTTAGATACTGATTTAAGAGGCAACGACACTAATGAAGATTTTCTCAAGTCAATTAGCAAAACCTTTTACCAAAGCCTTCTTGGGTTAGCAGTGATGCTGGTTGGAGGGGCGCTCCTAGGATTAGAAGTGCTCGCAGGATGGTGGTTGCTAGGCTTTGGGTTTATTGTATTGTTGTTTTCTAAACCAAAATCATAGGAGATTTATTTGTTTAATATTGATTCTCTATTAAATAAGGTCAACCTTCCTTTGGGTGAGGAAACTTATAGAGAACCTTTATCTATCCTTTTAAAGGATTATGAAAATCACTCCAACCTAACTAGGTTAGGCTCTCTCTCGGTGCAAAGAGGTCTTGTAAAAACACTACAATCCAGGGGACGCTTATTTCAGTTTATCAACAATAACAATCTTGAAGAACCCTCTTCGCCCATCATTGTTTCTGGATTGCCAAGATCAGGGACAACATACCTTTTTGATCTTCTTCATTGTTCTGATAAGTTCAGAGGGCCTTTAACATGGGAAATATTTCAAATGATGCCGATAGCTAATTCGCGATATCAACAAATATACAAACAAATTAAGACAGAGTCTGAATTAGCGTTATTAAGAACATTGGTGCCTAAACTAAAAAATATTCATCGCATGAGATCGGTTCTTCCAGAAGAGTGTCAGTTGATTACAGCATTAGACTTTAGGAGTATTAGTTTTTCTTATTCATCTAAGGTGCCAGAATATGCGTCCTTCATTAACAATTGTGATTACTCCTCAGCGCTGCTTTGGCATAAACGTTTTTTACAAGCTTTGGAAACAACCTATAAGCCGAACCATTGGTTACTAAAAGACCCTTGTCATATCCAACATATATCGGAAATCATAAGTGTTTATCCCGAAGCTAAGTTTGTCTTTATCCATAGAGACCCAAAAGATACGATTCCTTCAATCAGTAGTTTGTCGGCCCATTTGCGTGCTGCTTTTTCTAACACTGTTGATAAACAAGAAATAGGACAACATTCCTTGTCTTTTTGGTCGAAGGCTATTGAAGATTTTTTAGCTCAACGAACGCTAATCAATGAGTCAAATGTGATTGATATTAACTTTAATGATTTTATTGATAACCCTATTGACTCAACAAAAACTATTTTAAAAAAATTTAAACTTGGTTTTGATGCTCACACTAGGGTGAAGATGGAAATGTTAATAAATAATAAATCCCAATTTGGAAAATCACCTCATCAATACAATCTCAATGATTTCAGCTTAACAGCTGATCAAGTGAACACTTCTTTCAAAAGCTATATTGAAAAGTTTGGTCTTTAAAACCGCAAGGAGTTTAAAAAATCAATTGGTGATGCCTGATCTTCAATTGCCTCAACCAAAGCAGAACCAACAATAACACCATCAACAAACGGTTCAAGAAGCGCGACATCGTTACTCGACCTAACCCCAAAACCTGCACAAACTGGTATTGTTGTATGTGACTTAACAACCTTAAGATAAGACGTCACTTCTTTAGGTAGCCCGCCACTCCCTCCGGTAACGCCCTTCATGGTGACCGCATATAAAAACCCTGAGCTTTTCTCTGCAATTTTTTTAATTCTTTCTACTGGGGTTGCTGGAGTGACCAATTGAATCATGCCAAGGCCTTCTTGTTTCATTATTTTTCTTAGCTCTTCGCCTTCCTCAATAGGAAGATCAGGCACTATAAAACCATCAACACCAGCATCTTTGGAATCTTGGGCAAGCTCAGCATAACCATAGACAAATAAAGGGTTTAAATAACTCATTAGGATGATGGGTGTATCGATGCTTATGGTTTTTAGTTGCTTCAATATCCACTGAAGCCTTACTCCGCTTTCTATGGCTGCATGACTAGAGCGCTGTATAGTGACGCCATCTGCCATGGGGTCCGAAAAAGGAACCCCTATCTCTATAACATCAGCACAATTTGCCAAGGCTTTAACCAGGCTTAAGAAATCATCCTTATTTGGGTAGCCTGCCGTAATAAAAGGGACAATAGCTGGCCCTTTTTGTTTGGGGTTTATGACCCTATCTTCAATTAAATCGCTACCAAACATGTGTCATAACCTTTTCAACTCTTAAACAACTTGCTGAGAGTTGGCATATCTTTATCACCCCTTCCTGATAAACCAATTAGCACTGTTTTACCTGGGTTTACTTCTGCCCATTTTTTAGCTCCAACAAATGCATGTGCGCTTTCTAATGCTGGCAATATGCCCTCCAAGCTACAACATTCTCTAACTTGTTCTAATGCTTCATCGTCTTCAGCTGAGGTATAAGTTACTCTGCCTATAGATTGAAGAAAAGCATGCTCTGGACCTACCCCAGGGTAATCTAAGCCTGCAGATACTGAATGTGTTTCTTGAACTAAACCGTCATCATCATGCAGTAACATAGAGTAAGTTCCGTGTAAAATACCAGGCTTACCTGAGGCTAGTGTGGCCGCATTGTCGCCTAGCTTTTGGCTCTTACCGCCTGCCTCAACACCGTATAATTTTACTGCTTCATCTCCTAAAAAGGCATGAAAAATACCAATTGCGTTAGAGCCTCCACCAACACAAGCAAAAACAGCATCCGGTAATCCTCCCGCTTGAGTCGTGATTTGCTTCCTGGCCTCTTTACCAATGATTGATTGTAGTTCTCTCACTAAATAAGGGTAAGGGTGTGGGCCCACCACTGAGCCAAGAATATAATAGGTGTCATCAGGGCTGCCCACCCAATCTCTAAAAGCTTCATCCACAGCAGCTCTTAATGTTTGATCGCCTGCAGTTACTGGAATTACTTCAGCACCGAGTTGTTGCATTCGATCAACGTTGGGCGCCTGTCTTTCTATATCTACAGCACCCATATAGACAACACAAGGTATGCCTACTCTTGCACAAGCTGCGGCAGAAGCGACCCCATGCTGGCCGGCTCCCGTTTCAGCAACCACTCGCTTGGCGTTTAGTTTTTTTGCTATCAATGCTTGTCCTAGTGCATTATTTATTTTGTGTGCTCCTGTGTGAGTAAGGTCTTCTCTCTTCAAATAGACCTCAGCACCCCAAAGTTCGCTGAGTTTTTTTGCGTACGTAAGCCCTGTGGGTCTACCTGCCCATTGATGTAACTCTGTTGTAAACTCGTCCATAAAAGAGTCGTCTGTTAATAAGGTTTTTACCTTATTATCTAAATTCTTTAATGCCGGCATTAAGGTTTCTGGAGCATACTGCCCACCAAAAACACCAAATCGACCCTGGGGATCAGGGAACCCACCATCTAAAAGTTTCTGTAGTAGTTTTTTATTTTCTTCATTCATTATTTACCCCTTCATCGAAGGCACGAACAATTCTAATAAATTCAATAATTTTTTGTTCGTTTTTAACTCCTCGATCTATTTCAACACCTGAGCTTACATCAACTCCAACCGGCACGGTCTCTTGCAATACTTTTTTAAGGTTCTCAGCACTAAGCCCACCTGCCAATATAATTTGCTTGTTTTCACATGCTTCTTTAGCTCTTTTAATATTCACTAAATTCCCAACCCCGCTAACAGGGCCTTCAAATAAGGCAAATGGGTTATCGTCTATATCATTAACATTGAAGCCCGCTTTGTCTCGGTAGACTTTCAAAGGTCTTGAGTCTCCGTTTAAATCAAGTAGATCAAAATCCTCAGCGTCAGTCTGTATATAATCAAGCTTCACCTGATCAAGCACTGTTTCAAGTTCGCTCTGGGTTGGGTGAAGCATGACTCCGACAGTTTTAATGCCTTCAGGGATTAATTGACAGAGGTTGTTTGCCTGCTTTGGTGTTATGTATCGAGGAGACGATTGAGCAAACACAAAACCCAGCATATCAGCCCCGTTTTGAGCTGCAGTTACAACAGCGGTTTCATTATTTAGTCCACATATTTTGATTAATGTTTTCATAGGGCTTGTTGAGCGGCGACAGCTGCTTGTCTAAAGTCTAGCAAGGTCTGAGTAGGGTCATTGGACTGCATTAATGTTGTCCCGATTAGAGCGCCCTTATACCCCCAGTTCACTATTTTTCTAATGTCACTGGTGACATTAATCCCGCTTTCTGCAACACAAAGCAAACCCTTGGGTAATGCCTCAGCTAGATGTTCAAACCTAGAAAAGTTTACTTCTAGAGATTTTAAATCCCTACAATTGACGCCTAACATTATAGAGGTTGATTGGGTGTTGAGTTTAGCAATTACACTGATGCTTTGCTCCAACTCTGCTTTATTGAACGCTTCAATCAAAACAAACATGTGGTGCTCTTGTGCACGTTTGATCATGGTTTCTAATTGGGCATCAGATAAAATACCAGCAATTAATAAAACCCCTGCTGCGCCAGCACAACAAGCTTCTGAGACTTGATAAGGGTGCACAAGAAAGTCCTTCCGCATAAATAGGGTGTCCGGATATTGTTTGCTTAGTTTTGATAAATCTTCAAGAGAGCCTAAAAACCTTGTGGGTTCAGTTAAGACAGAGATAATGTCTGCACCCCCTTTAATGTAATTTTGAGCTTGATGGCACAACTCAAAGTTATCTGGTGACAACTCTCCAATAGACGGTGATGCTTTCTTGATTTCTGCAATAAACATGAAACCGTCTTTGTTTAATTGGAACATTCTATTGGGTTTGCTTGCTTCACAACGCTCAAGCAATTGATGCTCGCTTATGTTTTGAGAGTTTGATTGATACCTCTCAAGACTCTTGCTTGCCATGGTTAACAAAAAATTGTCTATCGTTTTAGCCATCTGTTAATAATGAGTTGATCATTTGGGTTGCTTTGCCATCATCAATTGTTGATCTAGCCAACTCTATCCCTTCTTTTAAGTTATTGACGGTATTAGAAACCTCTAAAGCTAGGCCAGCGCCCAAAACCAAAGCATCTTTATGTGGGCCTTGATCGTTTTGATTAAAGACGTTGATTAGGGCAGTAGAATTTACTTTTGCGTCTCCGCCTTTTAGGTCATCCTCTGTGCACCTACCAATGCCAAAATCTTTGGGGTCCCTTACCGTGTGCTGAACTCGATTAGGTTTGACATCATAGAGCTCAAATTTTCCTACTGGGGTTGGCTCATCCCAACCATTGAGACCATGCACAATAAATGCTCGGTCAATATTCATACCAGATAAGGCCTCTGCCATGAGTTTTGCCATTGGGGAGCTATAAGCACCAAGCAAATAAAAATTAGGTTGCGCTGGGTTGGTTAATGGTCCCAATATGTTAAACACAGTCCTAACGCCTAATGATTGACGAATAGGGGCAACATGTTTCATTGCTGGGTGAAAAAATGGCGCAAACAAAAAGACAAAACCATATTCTTTTAGAAAAGCGTTAACGGTTTCAGGGTTATCAGCTAAGGGTATATTTAATGCCTCCAACAAATCAGCGCTGCCTGACTTGCTTGATACTGATCGGTTACCATGTTTCACCACCTTTAATCCTGTGGCAGCACTTAAGAGAGCGGTTCCTGTTGACAAATTAAAGCTATTGGAGCCATCGCCTCCAGTGCCTACAATGTCGATTGTTTTCTCTTCGCTCTCTATCTCTATAGGAGTCGCTAGAGCTCTCATAGCATTTGCAAAACCTCGAACCTCTTCTGCTGACTCCCCCTTAATGCGAAGCGCGGTCAAAATAGCTCCCGCCATAACTGGGTTTATCTCACCTTCTGCAAGAAGCTCCATTAAATCATAAGCGGAACGTTCCCCAATATCACTTTTGCTCATTAATGCAGATAAAATCTGCTGTGGGTTTTTAGTCATGGTTAACCTCGTTTTCTTGTTGTAAAAAATTATGCATTAATTTCTCGCCTAAAGGAGTCAATATACTCTCAGGATGAAACTGAACACCTTCTATTGGATAGGTTTTATGTCGAACCGCCATAATCTCATTGTCTTCTGTGCTTGCTGAAATATCTAAATTCTTCGGTAACCTTGTTATGTCTGCAGCCAAAGAATGATACCTCCCAGCAACCATTGGGTTGTCTAGGTTTGTAAAAATAGTTGTTTGATCATGTTGGATAATGGAGGTTTTGCCGTGCATTAGTTGCTGGGCATAAACTATTTTTCCACCAAAGGCTTCCACTATACATTGGTGCCCCAAACACACTCCAAGTATAGGAATTTTAGATGCAAATTCTTGGATCAAGGGCATTGAGACACCTGCGTCTTTAGGTCGACCTGGGCCTGGTGATATGACCAAATGGGTTGGCCCCAAAGCCTGCGCTTGTTCTATGTTAATAGCGTTATTTCTAAACACAATAACTTCAGCGCCATGGGTCCTAAAGCCTTGCACTAGGTTATATGTGAAAGAATCAAAATTATCAATCATGAGTATTTTAAACACTACACACCTTCCTTAACCATTCTCAAGGCCATTCTTATAATTTCACTTTTTGCCATAACTTCATCAAATTCAGTTTCAGGGACGCTGTCAGCAACAATTCCCGCGCCAGCTTGAAAACAGTACCGTCCTTTAGAAAAAACAATGGTGCGTATGGCAATTGCCTGGTCCATGTCTCCATTGTTAGCAAAGTAACCCACCGTCCCTCCGTAAACACCTCGCAAGCTCGGTTCAATTTCATCAATCAACTCCATGGCTCTAACCTTGGGAGCGCCAACAAGTGTCCCCGCAGGAAACGCAGCGGCAAATAAATCAAAAGCGTCTTTATTGTTATCCAAGACACCTTGAACGCCACTAACAATATGCATGACATGGCTGTAACGCTCGATTGACTGATAAGGGTTAACGTTTATCGTGCCCTGTTGTGCCACTCTGCCCAAGTCGTTGCGTGCTAAATCCACTAACATCACATGTTCAGCAATTTCTTTGTCATCTGCTAATAATGATTCTTCATTTGCAACATCATCTTCGGGGTTTTTACCTCTAGGTCTGGTGCCTGCAATTGGGCGAAGAGAGGCTGTGTTATTGTTGAGCCTAACCAGCGCTTCTGGAGATGAGCCCACAACCTGGAATCCGTCAATATCACAAAAGAACATATAGGGCGATGGATTCACTAATCTCATGGCTCGATAAACATTAAAAGGGTCTAGTTCATACTCTCCAGAGAAAGCTATGGATAGGACGATTTGAAAAATATCACCCTCAAAAATATGGTGCTTAGCTTTTTCCACTGCTTTATAAAAAATCTCTGGTTCAATATTGGGGGTAGGTTCAGAATAAGAAATACTTTGGTTTAGGTGGGCAGCCTCCGACTGCAATAAAGTTAATACATTGGCTGCTAACTCGAGCCTCTCTTCTTCAGTGCCAGAGTGAAGCACAGCAATTGAATTTTTTTCGTGGTCAAACACTAACAAGGATGTCGGTGCTAAGTAAGCACAATCAGGTGGGCTCAATATGCCCTCCTTATCTTTGGGTACAGGCAGATGTTCAAAAAATCTGACCATGTCATAACTACTAAACCCAACTAAACCTCCATCAAAAGGAATATGAGAAATCGTCGGTCTTAGTGTGGGAATCCTGGCCAGCGTGCTTCTAAAGAGGTTCATCATCTCATTGAGTGTCTGAGGGGAATCTAACACTGTCCCATCAACTGTAAATAAGCCATTCTTAACCTGAACGACATTAGACACGCCTAAACCAAGAAAAGAATAACGCGACTGATCAACACCTCGTTCAATACTTTCTAATAAAAAACACGGCTTTAACGACCGCAGCTTAATAAAAGCTGAGGCCGGTGTTTCTGCATCCATTGCTATGTCAAAATATTTTTCCATTTCTCAAAAAAAAACCCATCGCCGATTAGGGAGATGGGTAAACCTTGTTATTTAAATCAGACAGGCTTCGCCCTCTCCTAAGAGAGAAGCCACCAGTCGTTTTGATTTATAACCAAGTTAATCATAAGTTGGCAAAGTATCTCTTGTTCACAAGCAATGGTCAAGAAGAAAGATGGGCAATCAATGATAAATCAGGGGTTATAAAAACTATAAATAGAGGACGGGCAATATAATCGAGAAAGCAACCCACATAATAAAAGCTAAGGGCAGACCTACTTTGACAAAATCATTAAATTTATACCCTCCGGCACCCATAATTAACAAATTGGTTTTATA
>CAYQEV010000036.1:0-16496 GCA_964416745.1 uncultured Woeseia sp. | reverse complement strand
GGGCCGTGAAGGATTCGAACCTTCGACCAACTGGTTAAAAGCCAGCTGCTCTACCGACTGAGCTAACGGCCCCAAGTAAAATAAAAAAATCTGGTGAATAATAACCTAGGTCTCAGAAATAAAACAGAATTTTAAACATATTCAATATTATCTTCTAGACTTAATTCTTTGAATGCTCTCGATCTAATTCTACAGGAATCACATAACCCACAAGACTTACCATTATGATCCAATTGATAACATGAAACTGTCTTTGAGAAGTCAATTCCATTTTCTATTCCTATCTTGATGATTTCTTTTTTATCCATGTTAATTAAAGGGGCACGAACTTCTATATTCTTCCCTTCAGAAGTAATCTTGGTGGCAAGATTAAATAAGTCCTGTACAGCAGATATGTATTCTGGTCTGCAATCAGGATAACCAGAATAATCAACAGCATTAACGCCAGAAAAAATTGCATCAGCCTCTACAACTTCAGCCCATGCTAGAGCCAATGAGAAAAAAATTGTATTTCTAGCGGGTACATAAGTTATAGGGATTCCAGAAGATTCTTTCTCTGGGACTTTTAAATTACCATCAGTAAGCGCTGAACCCCCAAAAACAGTAAGATCTATTGAAAGCAGTTTGTGCTCAATAATATCAAAATCCTTTACTATATTTTTTGCACTATTAATTTCATTTTGGTGCCTCTGACCATAATCGAGTGTCAAAACATAACATTCAAAACCTTCTTTGATGGCTATTGACAGGGCTGTAGTAGAATCCATACCACCTGACAAAAGAACAATTGCTTTGCTCATTTTTATTTACCTGGTTGATTATCCCAAAGAATTTTATGTAATTGAATCTGAAACCTTACAGGCAAAGAATCTTCAAGAATCCATTCTGCAAGAGTTCTAGGTTCCATTAAATCTGCTACTGGAGACATAAGAACATTGCATTGTTCATAAATCATATATTTCTCCATGATCTCCTTGGACCACTCGTAATCATTACGATTACAAATAACAAATTTTACCTCATCTTCATTTTTAAGAAGATTTATATTCTCCCAATTATTTTTATCTACCTCTTTTGATTCTGGTGTTTTGATATCCATAATTATTTTTACTTTGGAATTTACATTCGAAACATCAATATAACCACTCGTCTCTAGACTAATATCATAATCTAGCTGAGCAAGTTCATTCATTAAAATATGGACGTTAGGTTGCGCTAATGGCTCACCTCCAGTAATACAAACGTGCTGACTTGATGAAGACTTTATAGTTTGCATGATCTCAGATATTTTTAAGTTTTCACCGCCTGTAAAAGCATATTCTGTATCGCAATAGATACACCTTAATGGACAACCTGTTAAACGAATAAAAATCGTCGGTAAACCAGTTTTTGTTGATTCTCCTTGGATAGAGTAAAAAATTTCTGTCACTCTTAGAGTGTTTATATTCATCTTAATCTATCTAATTGTATTAAGTTTTTCTGTAGCAAGCCGAGAGACAGAAGAATTAGGATAATCAGTAATAATTTGTTTAAAAATTGTAAGTGATTTTTCAAAATTTCTTAACTCGTAATAGCAAAATCCTGATTTCAGAATTGACTCCATAATCTTTTCTGATTTTGGGTGTTGGCTTTGGATATTCTCAAAAATTTCTAACGCTTTAATATAGTTACCTTGAGCATAGAAAGATTCTGCAAGCCAAAATTTAGCGTCATCAATAAAAGCACTGCCTTGATAAGATTTAATATAATTTGAAAAGGCAATCTGGGCAGCTTCATAATCACCTTGTCTGATTAATTCAAAAGATTCCTGATAGGCTAATCGTTCAGAATCCGTGAGGATATAGTCAACAGTTTTCTCAGTAAATTTATCTTTTACCAGTGACAATTCATTCTTTAATAAAGTAATCTCTTCTTCTAGAAATTGAGTTTTCTTTTTTAAGTCTTTTAGCTGTTCTTTATAAATATCAACATTAATTTGTTCTGGTGGTGAGACTGTTTCAACAGTTGTGCAACTAACAACTAGCAATAATATTAATAAAGAAAACAGGCTATTCACTAACTGAGTCATCAATTACTAATTCTTCTTAATTAAATATAAACTTGTTGTAACAAGGGTCAATGCCAATAGTGGTAGCCACCCTATAAATATTGGGTTAATTGTATAGATTTGAACTGATTCCATAAATATATTCTGCATAATGTAATAGACCAAACCAATAATAACTCCTAGAGTAATTCTATAGCCTATCCCTCTTGACCTTTGAACACCAAGTGACATTGGCAAAGCAAACAAACACATAATAGGAATAACAAACAAAGAAGCGACGCGACTATGAAATGATGCCGTGTACTGGTCAGTGTCTAGATTATTTCCCTGAAGATATTTGATAAAACGAAACAGCTCTATTACATTCAAATCCTCTGATTTAACCACGGTCAAACTCACCAGATCTCTATTCAGTTTTGTTTTATCAATTTTATATCTTGAATATGCTGACTCTACTCCTGTTTCTTTAAAAGTTGATTCATTTAAATTACTCAGAATCCATTGGTTATAATCGTCTATACCTGCAGATGATGCTTTTGAGATTTTATTTATTCGAGCATCTTCACCAAGCTCAAATATGGTTAACTCACCAAAACTCTTATTTTCTGAAACAAAGTTAATATTGATAATTTTATTTTCGTCTTTGAGCCAAAAGCCCTTTGATTGCCCTAAAGTAGAGAGATTGTATTTATTCTTCGTCCTTAACTGATCAGCAAATCTCTCCAAGGGGGGTGACAAATATTCTCCAGTAACGATTATGAAAAAACAGAAAATAAATCCGGTGATTGCAACTGATAAACTGAGTCTAGATAAAGACAAGCCTGATGACATCATAATGGTTATTTCACTATTTTTACTCAAGGCACCTAATCCAAGCAGGCTGCCAATTAAAACCACTATAGGCATAAGTTGAAAAACAGAACTAGGTAATTTTAACAATGTGTATTGAACTGCTTCATAAACCCCATAGCTACCAATACCGATATCATCAGCCTGGCTAATAAAATCTATAAACCCTGAGAGGGCAGCAAAAACAAAAAACACGATAAATGTCATCTTAGTAATAGATCTAAAAATATACCAATCTAAAACTTTCATTTTGTCTCTCTCATCGTGGTTAACCGACTAAAAAAATTATAGCTGTTTAAAATCATAAGCAATGTAAAAATAAACCCTAAGCTATGCACCCACCAAAGACCAATAACCTGTGGTGAATCTCCTTGTTCAAACCATACTCTTGCAGCGCCAAGCAAATTAACATAAATCAAATACACTAAAACACCTAGCACCAAACCGCCATATTGACCTTGTCTTGGTGAAGCTTTACTTAGAGGAACAGCTAGGAAGACCAAAATTAATAAGGCAATAGGTGGGGAAAGTCGCCATTGAACTTCAGCTTTAGACTCTAAATCTGATTGACCCAATAAGGTATCAATGCTTTCTATTGAAATATTATTAATTTCTTTTTTAGTTTTACTGATAAATAATGGTAACTGATGTTCAGAAAACTCTAAGACTCTAAAATCATCATCACCCGGCTTTCCTTGATATCTTTGACCATTAAAAAAGACTAAAAGATTATTACCCTGATCCCCTTGAATTTCTGCGTATTCAGCTGTAACAACGCTAACCTCTCCATCGATCTCAGTTTGCATGAAAACTTCTATAAATCTGTTATTACCAAGTCTTTCTTTTGAGTAAAACACTGCACCATCTTTTAAGGTAATAAATCGTCCAGGTTCAAAAAATTCTATGCCAATCTTTGTCAAAGCATCTTGTTTTGATAATTCAATAATCTTTTTTGCTTGAGGGGATATAAAAACAGAAATTAATAACAGGCAGGCCATTAAAATAACCAAAGGCACACTTAAAACCCGATATAAATGAGAAGGGCTAACTCCTGAGCTTAAAATAGCTGTCATTTCACTATTTTTGTAAAATCTTCCAAGAACCATAAGAATAGACAGAAAAGTACTCAGTGGGATAAGAATCACTAAATAATCTATTGATGAATAGAAAATTATTTGAAACAAAGAAGATGATGGCAGATCACCAGATGCAATATCGCCAATAACATCAGTAAATTTATTAGTAGATAGGATAATGAGAATAATGAGAGTAACAGCAAACCAGGTAGTTACTAACTCCCTTAAAAAATATTTTCCAATAATCTTATTCATAAAATCTGCTTATTCTTAAAGATTAAAAAAATGGCCTTTAATTATTGGTTTTAAAGCTCATGTCATTACACTACAATTATCACCTTAGAAATACTATAAAGATTATAGTTTTTTGAGTTTTTTCCTTTTAATATAAATTTAAATGAATGAGTGAATAGAATGAATTTCTTAATAAATACAAACAAGGCTATTGAGGCAAAAGTAGACTGCCTTATCCTCCCAATTTTTAGTGATCATAAATTAAGAGGAGCAGCAAAAACAATAAACACAGCAAATAATAAAATTATTTCTGATTTTCAGAGAAATAAAGACATACAAGGAAAAATAGGTCAATGTAGAATCTTACCTGTTGCTGGAAAGTCCTATAAACGGCTAATTCTAGTTGGTTGCGGAAAATACGATAAATATTCTGAGAAAAACTATAAAAAAGCATTAATCTCAGCTCTTTCAAAATTGTCTATGACTACTCATAAAAGCGCTATAAGCTTTCTCGGCACAAGTGATATTTGTGGAAATAAAGCTGGCACTGAATACCGTGCTACAAAAATACTAGCTGAAGCTTGGCATCAAATTTCTTATCAATACACTGCTACAAAGCCAAGCAATGAAAAGAAAATATCCTTAAATAAGCTTTATCATGGCACTAACGGTAAAGCTAGATCCTCTGAAATGAAAAAAGGATTTAATCATGGGGACGCTATCGGTAAAGGAGTAAAAAAAGTAAGGCTCTTAGGAGACTTACCTTCAAATATTTGTACGCCAACACATTTGGCTAATGAAGCAAAAAAGATTGGCCGTAAACACAAAACGCTCAGCGTAAAAGTATTAAATGAATCTCAGATGAAAAAATTGGGGATGAATTCACTGTTATCTGTAACTGCTGGGGCTGCGGAACCAGCAAAAATGATTATAGCTGAATATAAAGGCACAAGAAAAAATGAAAAGCCTATTGTGATTGTTGGCAAAGGAATTACCTTTGACACGGGGGGAATCTCACTAAAGCCTTCTAACAGTATGGATGAAATGAAATACGATATGTGCGGTGCCGCCACTACTATTGGCTTGCTTCAAGTTGTTGCTGAGCTAGATTTAAGTTTAAACGCTGTCTTCATTATCCCTACCTGTGAAAATGTGCCCAGCTCTACTGCAACAAAACCTGGTGACATTGTTAAATCAATGTCAGGTCAAACGATAGAAATATTAAACACAGACGCTGAAGGACGATTAATCCTAGCAGATGCCCTAACTTATGCACAAAGATTTAAACCAAAATCGATTATTGATATGGCGACACTTACCGGGGCCTGTGTGGTTGCTTTAGGGCAACATCATTCTGGTTTGATGTCTAACTCAGATGATCTTGCTGAAAAACTACTGAATGCTGGAATTGATTCGGGTGATGCAACATGGAGACTCCCATTGACAGAAGATTATTCTAATCAGATAGTGAGTAATTTTGCTGATGTTGCCAACATTAGTACAAGAGGCTCAGGAGCAGGCACCATCACTGCTGGGTGCTTCCTTCAAAAATTTGTCGGTGATTTTGAATGGGCACACATTGATATTGCTGGTGTTGCGTGGTTAGAGGGTCAAAACAAAGGAGCAACAGGTAGGCCGGTTGGCTTAGTTTCTGAATTTTTAATAAGTGAGTCAAGTAATTAAGCTTGCAAAATATGCAAGTTCTTTTCCATCACTTTGAAAAAACATCAGGAAGAGATTTACTAGTTTATGTTTGTAGATTAGTCGAAAAAGGATACAAACAAGGATCAAAACCTATCTATATTCATTTCGATAGTGAAAATGAAGCTAAAGAGTTTGATCGCTTGTTATGGACCTTTAGACAAGAAAGCTTTGTTCCACACACAATATCAGGTCATCCAGAACAAGCTGAAACACCTGTAATAATAGGTTGGGATACTAACCAAATTGAAACAGCAGAAGCTCTAATTAATGTCAGCCAAGAAATCCCAAGGGTATCAAAAAGAACTTTGAAAATTCATGAGATCGTTGGTAATGATGAGGATAAAAAAAATAAAGCCAGAGAAAAATGGAAAGCGTATAAAGCCAATGGGTCAATAATTAAGGCGCATAGAGCAGACTAGACTATGGATAAAACCTATAATCCACAAACAATAGAGAAAAGAATTTATAAATCTTGGGAAGATGCTGGATATTTCGCACCAAGTAAAAAGGGTGATTCTTTTTGTATTGTTATCCCTCCTCCAAATGTAACAGGAACACTACATATGGGGCATGCTTTTCAAGACACGATAATGGATACCTTAACTCGATATCAACGAATGAAAGGGAAGAATACCTTATGGCAAGTAGGAACAGACCATGCAGGTATTGCCACTCAGATGGTGGTTGAACGACAACTAGAACAAGAAGGCTCTTCCAGAACTGAATTAGGCAGAGAGGCTTTTGAGAAAAAGGTTTGGGAATGGAAAAAACAATCAGGTGACACTATTACTAACCAATTAAAACGTTTAGGCACATCAACAGATTGGACAAAAGAAAAATTCACAATGGATGATGAATTGGTTGAAGGGGTTAAAGAGGTTTTTATACAACTCTACAAAGAAGGTCTTATCTATAAAGGTAAGAGGTTAGTTAATTGGGACCCTATACTGTTAACTGCCTTGTCAGATTTAGAGGTTATCCAATCCGAAGAAAGCAGTTACTTGTGGCATTTTAAATACCCGATAAAGGGCACAACTGATTCAATAACTGTTGCGACCACAAGACCTGAAACCATGTTGGGCGATACCGCAGTTGCTGTAAACCCTAAGGATAAACGATACAAAAATCTAATTGGAAAAGAAATAGAATTGCCACTAACTAATAGAGTTATACCAATTATTGCTGATGAATATGTTGATCAAGATTTTGGTAGTGGGTGTGTAAAAATAACTCCAGCTCATGATTTCAATGATTTTGAAATCGGAAAACGACATGGTCTTGAAGTTATTAATGTTCTCACTAAAGAAGCCAAGATGAATCAATCGGTTCCAGATGAATTTATTGGACTCGATCGATTTGTCGCTAGAAAAATGATCATTGAAAAAATCGAATCACTGGGCCTTCTAGATAAAACAGAAGATTATCAACTCAGTGTTCCAAGGGGAGATAGGAGTGGCGCCATTTTGGAACCTTTATTAACCGACCAATGGTTTGTAAAAATGAAACCACTTGCAGAACCAGCTATTAAAGTTGTTAGAGATGGTGAATTAAATTTTGTTCCTGAGAATTGGTCAAAAACCTATTTTGATTGGATGGAAAATATTCAAGACTGGTGTATCAGTCGACAACTGTGGTGGGGTCACAGAATACCAGCTTGGTATGATAACGAAGACAATGTTTATGTTGGTATGAGTGAAGAAGCTGTTAGAAAGGAAAATAACATCAATCCTTCTATCAGACTCAAACAAGATGATGATGTTTTGGATACATGGTTTTCCTCAGCTCTATGGCCTTTTTCTAGTCTAGGTTGGCCTAATAAGACTTATGATCTTGATACCTTCTACCCCACTAGTGTCTTAGTGACAGGGTTCGATATTATATTCTTTTGGGTAGCTAGAATGATTATGATGGGAATTAAGTTTATGGGTGAGATCCCATTCAATGAGGTTTACATTCACGGATTAATAAGGGACAAGAATGGACAAAAAATGTCTAAATCAAAAGGGAATATTCTTGACCCATTAGATGTAATAGATGGTATAGACCTCAAAACACTCACTGAGAAAAGAACCCAGGGATTAATGCAACCTGAGATGGCACAAAGAATAATCAAAGAAACTAAAAAAGAATTTCCTAATGGCATTCCAGAATATGGGACAGACGCACTAAGGTTTACCTTCGCAATACAAGCAACCACAGGGAGAGACATAAGACTTGATCTAAATCGAGTAGAAGGATATAGAAATTTTTGTAATAAATTATGGAACGCTGCTCGTTTTGTAAAAATGAACACGAATGATTTTGAACATAATGACGAAATAGAAAAACAAACTGATTCTAATATTATAGATGTTTGGATCCAATCGAAATTATCCTCACTAATATCTAATACTGAAAAAAACTTTAATGAATATAGGCTTGATAGGGCTTCTAACGGTTTATATGAATTCATTTGGAATGACTACTGTGACTGGTATCTTGAGCTCTCAAAATCTTTTTTAAATGATTCAAGTAAAACAGAGAATCAGAAATCAAAAATGAAAAATAACCTTATACAAGTTCTTGAAATATCTTTAAGGGCTTTACATCCAATAATTCCATTTATCACAGAAGAAATTTGGCAGTCACTAAGTACCAGAAATAACTCCAAAAGTATAATGACTCAGCCTTTTCCTAAAAATAAAAATCTAGAATCAAACAAAGACAGTGTCGCAATTATTGAATGGTTAAAAGCATTTGTTACCAACGTTAGACAAATACGCTCTGAAATGAGTATTCCACCGAAAAAGAAAATTAATATCTTAGTTAAAGGACCGTCTGAGCAGGACATGAAAAATCTTGATCAAACGATGTCATACATTAAAGATCTTGCCTCTATAGATAACATTACAATCATAAAAGATAAAGATGATGTTCCTATTTCAGCAATAGCCCTTTTAGGTAATATAAAAATATTTATTCCACTAGAAGGTTTAATTGATATAGAAGAAGAAAAGAAAAGACTAAATAAAAAATATGAAAGAATACTAAATGAAATTACCTCAATGAATAATAGATTATCTAGCGAAGGTTTTATTAAAAAAGCACCTAGAGATGTTGTTGATGAACTAAAAATTAAGTGCAAAAATTCTGAATTTGATAAAAAACGAATTGAAGAACAAATTAAAATGCTCTCATTGAGCTAATTCTTTATTAGGAACCATCCAAAGTAGTATTAATCCAGGGATAAAAAGAAACAATAAACTAAGAATACCGTATCTAGGATTATTGAATATCAGAGCAATCCATGAAACTAAGGCGGGTCCTACTATTACAGCTGATTTACCAACTAAATTATAAAAACCAAAGAATTGAGCTTCTTTGCCCTTTGGTATTAAATTACTGAAAAAAGATCTACTGATTGCTTGAACACCACCTTGGACAAGACCAACTGTCCCAGCAATAACATAAAACTCAAAGGCTGTGGTCATATAAGAGGCATAAACACATACTAGTATGTATATACATATCCCAATTGTGAGTACTTTTTTAAAACCGAGTTTATCGGCATACATTCCAAAAACAAGAGTTGCAGGGAAACCTATAAATTGAGTCATTAACAAGGCGGTAATCATTGAAGATGCATCTAAACCAATGTCTGAACCATAAGCAGTGGCCATTCTAACTATGGTGTCTATCCCATCCATATAAAACCAATAGGCAAGTAAGAATAAAGCAATTCGTTTATGCTTCTTTATCTCTTTTATAGTTTGAACTACGGCATTGAAAGCATTGAGAATGGTTCTGAAAATATTTATTGAACTGTCTACATTACCGGTCTCTTCAACATTCTTAAAAAGAGGTATTGAAAAAATTGCCCACCAGATAGCTACTGACAGAAAAGACCAGAGTATCGCTTCCACTTCAGAAGATAATCCAAACCACGCAGGGTTCAAATACATTAAAACGTTAATGAGAAACAGTAATCCACCGCCTAAATAACCCATGGAATAACCCAGAGAAGAAACTTTATTTCTCTGATCTTCTCTAGAAACTGACACTATTAAAGAGTCATAAAAAATATTACCTGCAGAAAATCCGATCGCTGCCAATGTGTATAGACCGGCAGCAAGAAACCAGTCGCCTTGGGGAATAAAATAAAGATAGCCTGTGCTTAGAACTCCAATAAGGACAAAGAATCCTAGAAATTTCTTCTTCAACTTACCCAAATCAGAATAGGCCCCTAATATTGGAGCTAATACCATAATAATAAGACCCGCGGTTGAATTCACTGTCCCGATTACTGCAGTGCTCTCTACTGATGAAAGCTCGGTTGCCCAATAGGATTTAAAAAAAAGAGGAAAAAAACCTGCCATTACAGTGGTTGCAAAAGCAGAGTTAGCCCAATCATAAAAAGCCCAAGAAATAACTTTTTTTCTTTTTAGGTAACTCACTACTTATTGCATTAATGTCTTTAAAACTTGTAAATCTGACCATACTTTATGTTTCTGAGATGGACTTCTTAGTAGGTAAGCGGGGTGATAAATTGTGATTAACGGTATGGATTCTGAACCGTATGAATGAACAGTGCCTCTTAGTTTTGCCATCGTCATATCTGAGTTAAGTAAATGCTGGGCAGCGACTCGCCCAACAGCAATAATAACTTTTGGTGAAATCATCTTAATTTGTTGCTCTAAATGAGTTGTGCACGATTGAATTTCATCTTGCAATGGATCCCTGTTATTTGGAGGGCGACATTTAAGTATATTAGCTATATAAACTTCTTCTCTTTTTAGGCCTAATGAAAAGATAACCTCATTCAATAAACGACCTGCTCTTCCGACAAAGGGTTCGCCTTTAAGATCCTCATCCTTACCTGGGGCCTCACCTATGAAAAGCCAATCCGATTGTTGGTTTCCATACCCAAAAACAGTTTGGGTTCTTGTTTTATGAAGCTCGCAATCTTTACAATTACTGACTTTTTTCTCTAATTCAACCCAATTGGTTTTATTACTAATCTTATCATCCGGTTTAATTGTGGACCTTAATACATAGGTTTGAATTCCAATATAATCAAGGAACTTATGAAGATTGGACATTAAGTAATAGAATTTAGTTGTCTTCTTGTGGATTTGAATCAGATCTATTAATCAAAAGAAGTAAAGAGTTTATTGGCCCAGAAACTATATAAGACACTGATAAGAAAGTTAATACTACTGGAGGGTTTAATAAAATTAATATGATCAATAGTGGGCCAAGCAGTGTTCCAGAAAAAGGCATTTTATTAACTCTTGTTATATTCTTGAAACTATTGAAGTGTATTGATGAAACCATCATTAGGGCACTTATGAAAAAAACAGAAGAAATTAAGGCATAACTGATTAACGGGTCAATATAATGAATTTGACATTGCCAAATTACAACACTACATAAAGTTGCTGAAGCTGGAGATGGAAACCCAATGAAATGATTATCATCTTTCAATTGAAGCAAGTTATTAAATCTAGCTAACCTGAGTGCAGTACACGCTATATAGAAAAAAGATATAAGCCATATTATATTTTGTTGAGAATCTCCACCTGGAGTATTAGAGCACCAGACATAATAAAGTATTGCAGGAGCAGCCCCAAATGAAACTAAGTCAGACAAACTATCATAGTCTTTACCAAAATCTGATACAGCATTTGCAGCTCTAGCTACTTTCCCATCTAAACCATCCAGAAAAACTGCGATAAAAATAGCTATGGCAGCTAACTCATAATTTCCATCAATGGAACAGAAAATTGAGAAGCATCCTGAAAATAGGTTAGCTGTTGTAAAGATATTAGGAAGTATAAATACCCCATTTTTTAAGGGTTTTATCTTTTTATTTTTATTTCTCTTAATCACTATTTTTTCATTATACAAGAATAGAAAGTAAGCTTACTAATTTGTAAAAAAATAACTTTAAACAGTTTTTTTTATCATGCTTGGTGCATTTCTCTAAGTAATTACTTAATATTCTAATTATGGAACTTTCAAAATACCCTCTAAAGACCTATAAAGATACTCCTTCTGATGCTGAACTAGTCTCTCATCGTTTAATGTTAAGAGCTGGATTAATTAAAAAACTAGCCTCTGGTATCTTTACGTGGATGCCATTAGGACTAAGAGTCCTTAGAAAGATTGAAGACATTGTCAGAGTAGAAATGAATGAATCTGGTGCCTTTGAAATTCTTATGCCAGCAATACAACCCTCAAATCTCTGGGAAGAAACAGGAAGATGGGACGCATACGGTGACTTGCTTCTAAAAATATCTGATCGTCATGAGCGTCTTTTTTGTTTTGGTCCGACTCATGAAGAAGTAATCACTGATATTGTTAGGAAGGAAATTAAAAGCTACAAACAACTGCCCGTAAATTTCTATCAAATACAAACAAAGTTTAGAGATGAAATAAGACCAAGATTCGGTGTAATGAGGGCTCGCGAATTCCAAATGAAAGATGCGTATTCATTCCATTTAGATCAATCCTCACTTGATAATGAATACAAGAAAATGGCCAATACTTATAACAATATTTTTAATAGTCTTGGTTTAAATTTTAGAAAAGTGAGAGCAGATAGCGGAGAAATAGGCGGATCCATGTCGCATGAATATCATGTTTTAGCTGATTCAGGTGAGGATGAGATTGGCTATTGTGATGAAGAGAATTATGCTGCTAATGTCGAAATGATAGATTCTAAAAGTGCGCCAAACGGTGGTGAACTCTCCTTTGCAAGAGGCATAGAAGTTGGACATATTTTCCAACTTGGAGATAAATACAGTAAAAATATGGAGCTTAGTGTAGTTGATCATGAAGGACAAAAGGTCAATCCCTTGATGGGTTGCTATGGTATTGGCATCTCTAGAATAGTCGCAGCATCAATTGAACAGAATCATGATGAAAAAGGTATTATCTGGCCAGAGCATATAGCACCCTTTGATTACATTATTATTGTTTTAAATGATAAAAATAATGACATTACTGCTAAAGCCAAAGAAATATATAAAGCAATTAAATCTTCTGGAAGGGAAGTTATGATTGATGACCGTGATGAAAGAGCAGGAGTAAAATTTGCTGAAGCAGACCTAATAGGTATACCAAATCAAATTATTGTTAGTAAAAGAGGATTGGATCAAAACACAATTGAACTTGTAAGTCGTTCAACCGGTAACAAAGAAGATATAGCGATAAATGAATTGGTGGAGAAAATTTCTAGCTAAGAGCTAATCTAGTCATTATTTTCAATCTCAGAGTTTTCCGAAATAGCTTTTTCAATAAATTCAATCGCTTCTTTCTGAGCCCTCAACGCGTCCTGCCTAGCGGAATCATATAGATTGACCTCAATTCTTCTTTGAGCTCTTGCTAATAATCGTTCTGCTTCGAGAATTTTTTCATCTGCAGCTGCATTTTCGCTTAATTCTTTTGCGGCTGAGATTGTTTGTCTGGCATTACTCATTTCTTGCAAAGGAGGAAGTGTTGCGCATCCTGATAGAATGAACAAAGCTAAGACTATGGTGATAATTCTATGATTCATGAAACAATTAAAAAAAATTAATAATAAAAAAAATATCAGTCTATCCCTCATAGGTCAAGCAATCATTAGATGGGAGAGCTATTTAATATCTAGAACTGTTTTAATAAATGGTATTGTTAATTTTCTTTGTTTAGATAATGACTCATAATCAAGCAGTTTAATAATATCAACCAACACTGATACATCTCTAGGTACCCTAGAAATTAAATATTTAGCTACTTCTTGAGGCAAATTAAAACCCCTAACTGTTGCATGCAATGAAATCGCTTCAATTATTTGCTCTTCATTCATTGGCTTGAGTCGTTCAACTAACCCCAAACTAAATCTTGAAGCTAAATCAGGTAACTTAAAGCTCAACCCTTGTGGAGTATCACTTGAAGAAATAAGAATTCTGCTTTTTGTGTGGATTAATTCTTCGTATAAAATCAAAAGTTGCTCTTCCCAAGCAAAATTTCCTATAACATTTTCAATATCATCAATTGCAACCAAATCAAACTGATTTAAATTATCCAATATATCTGGTGTAAAATCTTTCGACTCTCTCATTGGTAAATACAACAATCGATTATCACCAGTGTCCATATAATTAACTGTTGCTTGTAGAATATGAGTTTTTCCAGACCCTTGGAGTCCAGCAATCCAAATGAGTTTGTTCTTATCATCCTTAATAGAATCAATTACTACTTTGTTTGAGCTTAAATAAAAAGTCTCAAAAGTCATGTATTCTGAAATGGAGACAGGCAAGGGTATCTGATGCACTTTTTATCCCGGTTGAGTGAGTATGACTTTTGCCCTTTTAGACCAAGTTATCCAATAATCTAAACCGCTTAAAACTGATGTTAAAAAAACTATTGAGCCCATGAGGATAGATAAGAATTGAAACGGCTGAATAATAATTTGACTCGCGATAACAAATAGTACAAAAAAGATCTGTATAAAAGTGTTGAGCTTACTTATAAAAGAAGGTTCTGGTTTTGGTCTCTCTACAAAATAGTTGTATAAAAATAATCCAAACAAAATCATCACATCCCTGATGATAACCACAGCAGTCAGCCAATAGGGAATAAGTCCCATGAGATATAAGGTAATAAAGAGGGAGACCAAGAGTATTTTATCAGCTGCCGGGTCAAGGGTAGCACCTATGTTGGTCCTCCAATTGTAAGTCTTGGCAAGAAACCCATCTAGAAAATCAGACAAGCCTGCAATAGCAATTAGTAAAAGAGCATTGAGATGTTGTTTATTCCACAGAAAAATAATGATTGGAATAACTATAACTATTCTTAGAATACAGATCGTATTAGGTATATATGACAGTTTAAATCCAATCTTCATCAAAAATTGCTCGAATAACTAAAAGAATAATTAAGTTGTTGATGTTAATATACAGTTTCTAATAATTATAGTCCTGACAAAACATTACAACCAAAAAAAACAGTAATGACGACTAAAAAAACAAAGCTTACCTACTCTGATTCTGGAGTGGATATAGATGAAGCAAATCAATTAATAGATAACATTAAACCAATTGTTGGACAAACCCTAAATAAGAATGTCCTCTCAAATATTGGTGGGTTTGGAGCTTTATATGAGTTGGACATAAAGCAATATAAAAAACCTGTTCTTGTTTCAGGTACAGATGGAGTAGGAACAAAAGTTATGCTCGCTAAAGAATTGTCACATTTTGACCAAATTGGCATCGATTTAGTTGCCATGTGTGTCAATGATGTAATTACCTTAGGTGCTAAACCTCTATTTTTTCTAGACTATTTTGCAACATCAAAACTAAATGCTAGTGAAGCCACCAATATCATCAAAGGGATAGCAGAAGGCTGCCTTCAATCAGACATGGCTTTAATTGGTGGAGAAACTGCAGAAATGCCTGGAGTTTATCAATCTGGTGATTTTGACTTGGCTGGGTTCTGTGTTGGGGTCGTTGATTATGAGAATATTATCGATGGTCAAAATATCAAACCCACAGATTCAATAATTGGCATTGAGTCTTCTGGGCCACATTCCAATGGGTACTCTTTAATTCGTAAAATTATTGAAGTCAATTCAATCAATTTAGCAGATAAGCTGGGAGATAGAACAATTGGAGAAGCTATTATTGAACCTACAACTATTTATTCTAGAGCCATAAATCATCTACAAGAAACATGTGAGATCCATGGAATGGCTCACATAACAGGAGGTGGTTTTAAAGAAAACATAGTGAGAATCTTGCCTGAAAATATTAATGCAGAAATTAATTTGGATTCTTGGCAACAACCAGAAGTTTTCAACTGGATACAAACTGTAGGTAACGTTGATCATGAAGAGATGCTTAGAACTTTCAATTGCGGAATTGGTTTTGTTTTGGTGGTAAGTAACTCTGATTCAAAAAGTGTGATAAATCAATTAGCTGAAACAGGTCATAACGCTTACCTTATAGGTGAAGTGACTACAGGAAAAAAAGAAGTAAGGTTAAGTTTATGACTCTGGCTGAGGACTCTCTAATGAGGGCAGTGTGTTTGCTATCAGGAACAGGGACCAACTTACAAGCAATTCTAAAAAACATTGGAGCAGGTAACATTCCCATATCTTTAAATGCTGTTATCTCTGATAACCCGACAGCAAAAGGAATTGAAAAGGCTGATACGTCAGGTATCACAACTAAAGTTATTGATTACGAATTGTACGATGAAAAAAACATCTACCATGAGCAATTAAAACAATCAGTTTTAGCAGAGACCCCCGATCTGATTATCTTGGCTGGCTATATGAGAATACTCTCTGATGACTTTTGTGAGACGTTTAGAGGCAAGATTATAAATATCCACCCTTCCCTTTTACCTGCTTACAAAGGTCTAAACACTCATCAACGTGTTCTAGAAGCTAAAGAAACTCATCATGGGACCAGCGTCCATTTTGTTATTCCTGAATTGGATGGAGGCCCCAGTATTATTCAATATAGGATAAAAATAGATTCATCTGATACACCAGACACTCTTAAAAAGAGAGTTCAAGAGGGAGAGTATCAAATTTACTCTAAAGCTATAAAATGGTTTGC
>CAYQEV010000035.1:0-16760 GCA_964416745.1 uncultured Woeseia sp. | reverse complement strand
CTGAAATAACCACTAAATCTGAATTGAAATCAATGAGAGACCAGAGGCTTAAAACACAGCCTCTCACTGAGGATACTTGCGGTTCAGTTTTCAAGAACCCAGAACGAAAGCACGCAGGAGATCTGATTGAGAGAGCCGGTCTAAAGGGTTATAAATTTGGGGGTTGCTCAATATCGACAAAGCATGCAAATTTTATTGTTAATGAAGGTGATGCCACATCAGCAGATATCGAGGACCTGATTAAACATGTTCAAAGCGTCGTCAAAAACAAGTTTGATGTAGACTTAGAGACTGAAGTCAGAATCATAGGCGAAAAAAATCGTGCCAATGGCAGAGAATGAATTCGGAAAAGTTGCTGTTTTATTTGGTGGTAATTCATCAGAACGGGATATTTCTCTAATATCAGGTGAAGCTGTTTATAACGCCTTAAAAATAAAAGGAGTCGATGCTCACCTAATCGATACTAAAGAACCTTTTTTAAAGCGATTATTAGATGAAAAATTTAATAGTGCTTGGATAGCTCTCCATGGAGCAGACGGGGAGGATGGGAAGATTCAAAGTTTATTAGAACTATCAGATATACCGTTTACGGGTAGTCGGACCTTGAGTTGTTCTTTGACCATGAATAAGTTATTTACAAAGAAATTCCTTACTGCTAATAATTACAATACACCAGATTTCTTGATATTGGATAACACAACAACTTTTTCCGAAATCTCAGATACTTTAGGAGCTCCATTCATTATTAAGCCTTGTTCTCAAGGCTCTAGTTTGGGTATTTTTATTATTAAAGACGAGGATCAATATAATGAGAAATATTTAGAAATTGATCAATTAAATGATTGGATAATTGCTGAAGAATATTTTGATGGACCTGAATACACCGCTGGATTCTTAGCAGATAAGGTACTGCCCTTGGTAAAAATTGATGCCAGTAATGAAGAGTTTTATAACTATGAAGCTAAATACTTTAGTGATGAAACAAAATACATTTGCCCAAGCGAGTTAGATAAAGATGTTGAAGAGATTATTAAGAAAGAGTGTTTAGTGATTTTCGAACTTTTTAATATAAAAGGATGGGGAAGAATGGATTTTTTCTTAAACAATGAAAATCGACCAGTGATTCTCGAAATTAATACTGTTCCTGGTATGACAACTCATAGCTTGGTGCCGATGGCAGCTAAAGAGCAAGGAATAGATTTCAACACTCTTTGCTTAGAAATTTTAAAAAGCCAGTCTTGATTAACTTGAGTGCTCTAAAAAAAACTCAGAAGAATAAAAAGAAACAAACCCGTTTTAATTTTTTTAGTAAATTTCGCCGAAGAAAAAAAAATAATCGTTCCTATAAGCCCCTCATACTTTTTGTAATATTTACCTTAATACTTTCGTTTATTTATGTGTCTTTAAATCAACCCATTCGTGTGATTAATATAGAAGGTGATTTTAAACGGGTCTCATTAAAAACAATCCAATCAGTTACCTCTGAAATGAAAAACAAAGGGTTTTTAAGCCTTAGGCAGACCTCATATAGAGAGAAATTAGAATCTTTTGATTGGGTGAAGTCAGTTCAGCTATCTAAAGAGTGGCCTGACACAGTTAATATCAATGTTATTGAAGATGATGTAGTTGGAATATGGAATAATGAACTCTTGTTGAATTCATCTGGCAATTTATATGCTTTGGATAAAAGAGTTATTCCAGGCGAGTTAATACAGTTTTTCGGTCCTGAAGATTTAGTTGACCCAGTCTATAAGCAATTCAAACTGTATAATAATGAATTGATTGCTAGAGGTATTCTAATAGAAAAAATAGGTCTTGATTTAAGAGGTTCTTGGAGTGTAACAGTGAGACCGGGTATAGAAATCAAATTAGGGGATCAGAACACAAATGAAAGATTTAATAGATTTTTAATGATTTGGGATGAATCTCTATTAGAAAATTTTGAATTAATTTCTTATATTGATCTTAGGTATGCGGAAGGTTTTGTCATAAAACGGAAGAATTAGGTTGAAAATATAATGTCCAGAAGTAACTCCACTGAAATCATAGCTGCCATTGATATTGGCACATCTAAAATAGTTGCTCTTATAGCAGAGATTAATGATGATTCTGAGCTAAAAATTATTGGAGCAGGTACTCATAAATCAACAGGCCTAAAGAAGGGAGTGGTTGTTAATATAGAAGCCACTATTGATTCCATTGCTAAGGCCATAGCGCAGGCAGAAAAGGTAGCAGAGTGTGAGATTAATACAGTCTTTGCAGGAATAGCTGGAAGCCATGTGAGAAGCTATGATGGTCATGGTTTTGTCAGAATCAATAGCGGAGAGGTTAACGGTCATGATATAGCAGGCGCTATTGATGCTTCTAAAGCCATGAAAATTCCCTCTGAAGAGAGGATATTGCATGTGTTACCAAAAGATTATGTCATAGACGGTCAGGATGGAATTAGGGATCCCATGGGGATGTCCGGCATCCGATTAGAGGCAGATGTCCATATTGTCACTATTTCAAGAAGTGCTGAGGAGAATATTGTTAAGTCACTTGAACGTTGTGATTTGGAAGTGCAGGAAATTGTATTAGAACCTCTTGCATCTAGTATGTCTGTATTAACTAAAGATGAGAAAGATCTGGGGGTTTGTTTAATTGATATTGGAGGCGGCACAACTGATATTGCTATTTTTAAAGATGGTCAGATTCTTACCACAAAAGTTATACCTATTGGTGGAGACCATGTAACCATAGATATTGCACATGAGTTAAAAACACCAATTGATAGTGCTGAAGAAATAAAAATAAAACACGCTTGTACACTATCTCAACTGAACGGATCTAATGACATGATTGAAGTGCCAAGTGTGGGTGATCGTGCTCCCAGACAAACAGATTTAAAGGTTCTCTCAACAGTTGTAGAACAACGTTATCAAGAATTATTTGAAGTAGTGTTAGACGAAATTGGCAAGATGAATACTGACAACCTTAGAGCTGGTATTGTTCTCACAGGAGGTACTTCACAGCTCAGTGGAGCGGTCCAATTAGCAGAGGAAGTCTTTTCTTCAGATGTTAGGCTTGGTTATCCTCGACCAATGAGCGGGGCTTTTGAAACCATAAATAGCCCAGAGAATGCAACAGGAGCAGGGTTACTTTTATATGCACTTAAAAAGTTTAAGTCAAACCCTGAAGAATTGATAAAGCAAAAGTCCTCTGCCTCGTTAATTGAAAAAACGAAAGCTTGGTTTAACTCAAATCTTTAATTCTCAATAAAAACAAAGACTTGGGCAATAATCTTTATTTATGATAGTCTTGAGCTGTTTTAGAGGTTTCTAAGAAAAAAAGAGAGGGTTAAGATAATGCTTCATCAGCGTACCTTAGGTAAAACAATATCTGCAGCAGGTGTTGGACTCCATAGCGGTGAAAAGGTTGAAATGACCTTAAGGCCTGCATCTGAAGATTCAGGAATTCGATTTAGAAGAGTAGATTGCAACCCCTCACAAGAAATTGAGGCTCATGCTAACAATGTCACTGATACTCGATTAGGAACCACTATCTCTCAAAATAATATTTCAGTTATGACAGTTGAGCATCTTTTAGCTGCTTTTGCAGGATTAGGGATCGACAATGCTTACATTGATATCCATGGACCTGAGGTACCTATAATGGATGGGAGTGCAGCATCATTTATTTTATTAGTCGAGTTAGCAGGCATAACAGAACAAAGTAAACCAAAGAAATTTCTTAGGATTAAGAAAAATATTAGAGTTGAAGATGATGATAAATTTGCTGAATTTAAACCTTTTGATGGCTACCGACTAAGTTTTCAAATTGAATTCGAGCATCCTATGATTCAACATAAACTAACAAAATTTAGCTTTGATTTTTCTACTCTAACCTTCCTAAATGAAATCTCAAGAGCTAGGACTTTTGGTTTTCTAAAAGAAATTGAAACATTAAGGGCAAATAATTTAGCTCTGGGTGGGAGTCTAGATAATGCCATTGTCCTTGATGATTATCGTATCTTAAACCAAGATGGATTAAGGTTTGAAGATGAATTAGTTAGACATAAAATCCTTGATGCTATTGGTGACTTATATCTTATGGGCCATATTTTAGTTGGAGAATTTAATGGCTATAAGTCTGGCCATGAACTAAATAATAAACTGATAAGAAAGCTTTACGCTGATGAATCTGCATGGGAAGAGGTCGAAGAGTCAGAAATCACTGACATACCTATTTCTTATTGGACCGCAGCTTTAGGTAAGGCTTAGTAACCTTTTTTGACTAAACACTTTATTTTCTTAGGAACAAAGCCTATTTGTTCACAGAGTTTTTTAATTCTTATTTCTTCAAAGCGTATTTTAGATGAAACTTCAGGATTAATTGATTCAATAATTAATACATTATTTTTTTCAAGATATGCATCTGTTATATACTGACCTAGTGCTCCCATATTTTTCTTTAAACTCTTTAAAATTGTAGTTTTTTGATCTAAAGATTCTGAAATTTTATTAAGATTACCCAAGTCATTTTGCAATATTTTTGAAATGTGTTTCATTGTGTTTCTATCTATTTATTTATCAATGATAAAATTTTTTACCTTCAGGTTATAATATCAGCTCATAAAACCTTATAAACTTAAATACTTATATTTACTTCTTATCTAATTAATATCCGAGGCAACTTTTGAAAGAATTATTTAAAAGAATTTTTGGTAGCAGCAATCAAAGATTATTGAATCAGTATTCTAAGATTGTTGATCAGATTAATGCCTTAGAGGATGAAATTACTAGCTTAAATGATAGTGATTTATTAAAAAAAACAGATGAACTCAAATCCCTTTATAAGTCAAACAAAGATCTAGATAACATTTTACCAGTGGCTTTTGCAGTGGTCAGAGAGGCTTCAAAAAGGACCATCGGACTTAGGCATTATGACGTTCAATTGATCGGAGGCCTCACTTTGCATAACGGGAAAATCTCTGAAATGAAAACTGGAGAAGGCAAGACTTTGGTTTCAACATTACCTGCTTATTTAAATTCATTATCTGGTGATAGCGTGCATATTATAACTGTTAATGAATATCTGGCACAAAGAGATGCTGAATGGATGAGGCCTATCTATGAATTTCTAGGTTTAACAGTAGGCTGTATTAAATCAAATCAGAATGCTGCGGAAAAGAAAGCAGCCTATGAATGTGATATTACTTATGGCACAAATAATGAATTTGGTTTTGATTATTTAAGAGATAATTTATCTTATGAAAGCGATTCACAATCACAAGGTAAACTAGCTTTTGCTATTGTCGATGAGGTTGACTCGATTCTTATTGATGAAGCGAGAACCCCTTTAATTATTTCTGGTCAAGCAGATCAAAGCACTGATTTGTATCAAAAAATGAATTCAATAGTTAGCCAGTTAAATCCTGGGATAACTGAATCTGAGACAAACGATTACACGATTGATGAGAAAACTAAACAAATCTATCTCACTGAGAAAGGGCATTCAAGCGTAGAAAAGATTTTAATGAAGATGGGTTTGTTGGAAGAGGGTGAAAGTCTATATGATCCAAAAAATATAAGATATATGCATCATATTAACGCTGCCATTCGTGCGCATAAACTCTTTAATAAGGATGTCGATTATATTGTTAAAGATGGAGAGGTAGTCATTGTTGACGAGTTCACTGGACGAACCATGGCAGGCAGACGCTGGTCAGACGGTCTTCATCAAGCGGTAGAAGCAAAAGAAAGCTTAAGGATTAAAGAAGAGAATCAAACCATAGCGTCAATTACATTCCAGAACTATTTTAGACTCTATGACAAACTCTCTGGAATGACTGGTACTGCTGACACAGAGGCTTTTGAATTTGATCAAATTTATGGTTTAGAAGTGGTTGTTATACCTACTGATGAACCAATGATTAGAGATGATCAGGCTGATTTGGTGTATTTAAACAGGGAAGGGAAGTTCAAAAATATTATTAAAGATATTAAGAATAGACAAGAAAAAAATCAGCCAATTTTAGTTGGAACTGCCTCAATAGAAAATTCAGAGTACATTTCAAATCTTTTAAATAAAGAAGGGATTAAGCATGAAGTGTTGAATGCCAAACAACATAAAAAAGAATCAATAATAATTGCACAAGCAGGAAAACCAGGTGCTGTGACCATTGCTACCAATATGGCAGGAAGAGGAACTGATATAGTTCTGGGAGGTAATTTTGAGGCAGAATTAAAATTATCTGGTACTGAGCTTAGCGATGAGAAAATGATACCTCTCAAAGCCGATTGGCAGACGAAACATGATGTGGTTATTGAGGCAGGGGGGTTGCATATCATTGGAACTGAACGTCATGAATCAAGAAGAATTGATAATCAGCTTAGAGGACGAGCTGGTCGACAAGGCGACCCCGGTTCAACTAGGTTTTATTTATCTCTAGATGATGATTTATTAAGAATCTTTGGTGATCCAGAGAAAACGCAAAGCATGTTATCTCGAGTTGGCATGGAGGAAGGTGAAGCTATTGAGAGTAACTTACTCACTCGTCAAATAGAAAGAGCTCAAAGAAAAGTTGAATCACATAATTTTGATATGAGGAAAAATCTTCTTGAATATGATGATGTTGCCAATGATCAAAGAGCAGTAATCTATCAATTAAGGAATGACATTCTAACTGCAGAAAGTATCAATGACATGCTTGAAGGGATAAGCGAAGAAGCCATTCAAGAATTGACCAGTCAATACATTGATCCGGATTCTATGGAAGACACTTGGGATCTTGATGGCTTGAGTCAGTCTATTTATAACGATTTTATGATTTCTTTAGATCTAGAATCAATGATAAATCAAGATGATTCATTAAATGCTGACAATATTTGGAAGGTTATTTTTGAAGAATTCACACGAAATTACAGCACTAAAGAAAATTCAATTGGCGAAAGACCAATGAGAGAAATTGAAAAGGCTGTAATGCTTCAGCAACTCGATATGCAATGGCGTGAACACCTTGCAGCAATGGATCATTTAAGACAAGGAATTCATTTAAGGGGTTATGCACAAAAGAATCCAAAACAGGAATATAAAAGAGAATCTTTTGAAATGTTCTCTTTTATGATGGATCAGCTGAAATTTAATGTAATTAGTATCCTTTCTAGGGCACGCTTCAGAGGCGAAGAAGATGCGGAGACAGTGAATGAGCAAATGCCAAATGTTGATGAGGTTCAGCTTCAACATAAAGATGCTTCAATATTTAAGTCTGCTGACACTAAAGCCGAACCTGGGCAAACATTAACCAAACCCTTTATCAGAGATCAGAAGAAAATAGGAAGGAATGAACCATGCCCTTGTGGTTCAGGCAAAAAATATAAAAAATGTCATGGGGCAATAGAGCAATAGTTTTTTGTGGATATTAATGAAAAGCCTTTGCAAGTAGTAATTGGCATTATAGGTAATTCGAAGGGTCAGTTCCTTTTATCAACTAGACGCACAAAGCCTATTTATGATGATTACCTAGAATTCCCTGGGGGTAAGGTTAAACCCCTTGAAACAAATGAGGGTGCCCTCATCAGGGAGCTTAGAGAAGAGGTCAAAATCAATGCTGAGGAATTCTATGCAATGGATTCTGTTGTTTGTCAATTTGATAAGATCAATATTGAACTGCATCCTTATAGGGTTAAGCGTTATTCAGGTAAGCCCATTGCTAATGAGGAAGAGGATATAATATGGGTGAGCAAGGAGCGCCTTAAGGAAAAAAAAATCTTGCCTGGAAGTATAGTGGTTATTGATGATTTATTAAGTTAGATCAACAAAGAGAAATTTTGAAATCAACATTCTCTTGATATTGCTGATAATTATCAGCACCGTCATTTTCAAAAAACCGAACAGCAATCAAGTGTCTGCCACCACTTATTTCAGGAAATATTTTTTTATTTTTTAGAAATATCCTCACAAGTGAAATTTGAGTTCGCCTTTCTATTTGATGATTATATTGACCTCCGACAGCTACTGTTGCAATCGGTTCACTGCTTTCCCTTATGATCCACATCAATTTATCAATGCCTTCACTAAGTGGACGGATAATATCAACCCAAGTAGTGATTTTTTTACTAACAAATCTCTTATCGCCTTCAAGGAAAAATTTGTATTTAGGTAAATCAAATTCAGCTTTGCCGCCAGGCAAGGTATGCCGATGTAAGAGAGACGCAATAAATTCATCTGTCCTTAATGGTGTCAGGTAGTCAGTCCCTATCTTGATTACTTCTTCTTTAATTAACTCTAGATCTTCAAGGATATTGGTCACCATATTAGAATCAGCATCGGGAACCGACTGAAATCGTTGCATTTGCATTATATATCTATCTAAATCAGCTAAAACTTCTCTGCGCACATCAGTTCTAGATAAAATTGAATATATTTCCAAGATAGTGTGAATTACTGTCCGAGTTTCCCAACTATCTTTTAAGTCAGATGAGAAGTACTTTAGGCGAGCATAAAGGAATTCAATTCTCATGAATGTCCTTAATCTTTCATTTAATGGAAGTTCATATACTCCTTGTTCCATAGATAAAGCCAATTGTTAGAAAAGTATAAAATAGCACTTAGGGTTATTTATGTAACCTTTTTATTTATAGAGTGCTGTAAAAGTCGTTTAGTTTTATTACTTCAGTTTTGAGAAGATCAAAACTGGTCCCTTCTTCATTAACAATAACATCATCACAAATTGCTCTTTTACTCTCTAAACTTGCTTGGTTTTCAATAATACTCTGAGCTTGTTGTTTAGTGCATTTGTCTCTTTCAATCAATCGCCTGATTTGAGTTTCAATTGAGCAATCTATTAGTAAGACTCTGTCCATTAATTTATTCATGCCTGTTTCAATCATGAGAGGGACAGCTATTATTAAATAAGGCGCAGTTGAATCAGAGATATTTTTATTAATTTCATTAAGTACTTTTGGATGGATTATATTTTCTAAGGCTCTTTTTGCAGTTGCATCATTAAATATGATTGATCTTAATTGCTGTCTATCTAATTCGCCATCTAAGCCCAGTATTTTTTTACCAAAATAATCTAAAATTTCTTGAAAAGCCGGCCCATCTTTTTTTGTTATATCATGTGATATTTTATCTGCATCGATGATTTCAACAGATAGTTGTGAGAACAAGTCACAGACGGTTGATTTCCCTGAAGCAATGCCACCCGTTAATCCAATTTTTAAAGTATCTTTCATAAAAATAATAAAAAGGTTTAATTCATTACTAGTTTAGATGAAAATAGCCTTTTGTTATAACTGAGTAATAATTATTTAAATTTTCTCATCCAATGAATTTACACGAATATCAGTCAAAAGAACTATTTTTGAATGCGGGCATACCTATTCTTAAGGGAGCTGTGGCCTTAAGCTCGATCAAGGCTAAGACTGTCGCTGAGCAACTGGGCGGAGATGTTTGGGTTATTAAGGCACAGGTTCATGCAGGAGGCAGAGGTAAAGCTGGCGGAGTAAAAATAACAAATAATATTGATGAGGTAGAGAGTATTGCATCTTCCATGTTGGGCTCTAATCTGATTACAAAGCAAACTGATCTGAACGGATTGCCAGTTGATTGTGTCTATGTTGAATGTGGAACAGAGATAAGATCTGAATTCTATTTAAGCCTACTTGTAGATCGAGCCAAAGAATCTTGGACTTTCATTGCTTCTTCTGAAGGAGGAGTGGATATAGAGGCTGTTGCAGATGAAACACCAAATAAAATTCTCAAGTACACTGTAAACCCAATTGAGGGTTTGAATGAAGCTGAATTATCTCATATGGCCACAGAACTCGGTTTTGTAAATGAAACCGTCATAGAATTTATTGATATCACAACTAAACTTTTTTTATTAGCAAAACAGACAGACGCTAATTTAATTGAAATTAACCCTCTTATTATTGATTCAACTGACCATCTTATTGCCCTAGACTCTAAAATAACCATTGATAGCAATGCTCTGTTTAGACAAGAAGTATTGATGCATTATAAAGACCCCAATCAGGAAAATGCACTTGAAGCCAAAGCCACAGAGAATGATTTAAGTTATGTTTCATTGGATGGAGATATTGCTTGTATGGTTAATGGGGCAGGCTTAGCAATGGCAACGATGGATTTAATTAAATTACATGGTGGAGAGCCAGCTAATTTTCTTGATGTTGGTGGAGGCGCAACCACAGAAAGAGTAAAAATCGCATTTGAGATTATCATGGAAAACCCTAATGTTAAGGGCATCCTTATTAATATTTTCGGAGGTATCGTTAGATGCGATGTCATTGCAAGTGGCATCATCGAAGCTTTAAAGGAATCTCAAATTGATTTTCCGATTGTTGTTAGGTTGGAAGGCACTAACGTAGATTTAGCTAAAGCCATGTTAGCAGAAGCAGGCTCGAAAATAATATCAGCAGATGACCTCACTGATGCCGCGATAAAAATTGTTGAATCAGTAAAGGAATCATTATGAGTGTCTTAGTTAATGCCTCCTCAAAAATAATATGTCAGGGAATTACTGGTTCTCAAGGTACTTTCCACACTGAGCAGTGTATTGAATATGGCACACAGATAGTTGGTGGAGTTACTCCAGGCCGAGGTGGGCAGGAACATTTAGGAGTTCCTGTTTTTAATTCAGTGAAAGAGGCGAAAGAGAGTATAGAGTTTGAAGTCAGTATGATCTTTGTACCACCTAAGTTTGCAGCAGACGCGATAATAGCGGCTATTGAAGTTGAGGTGGGATTAATTGTTTGTATTACAGAGGGTATACCTGTGCAAGACATGATCGAGATTAAGTCTTCTCTAAAGAGTTCATCGTCAGTTTTACTCGGACCAAATTGCCCAGGAATTATTACACCTGATGAATCTAAAATAGGGATTATGCCTGGCTTCATCCATCAGAAAGGTTCGATTGGGATTATTTCAAGATCAGGAACTTTAACATATGAAGCTGTGCATCAAACGACTAAACATGGTTTAGGACAAAGCACATGTATAGGGATTGGTGGTGACCCGATAAAAGGCCTAAACTTCATTGATTGCCTAGAATTATTTGAATCTGACATTGAAACACAAGGTATTGTTTTAGTCGGAGAAATAGGCGGTTCGGATGAAGAGAAAGCAGCTGAATATATAAAAGAACATGTGACCAAGCCTGTGGTTGCCTATATTGCTGGTGTTTCAGCACCTCCTGGAAAAAGGATGGGACATGCTGGAGCCATTGTTACTGGAAAAGAAGGAACCGCAGACAGTAAATATGAGGCATTACGAGCAGCTGGTGTCCACACTGTTGAGTCCCCAGCACTCATCGGTGAAAAAATGAAATCAGTTCTGAGTTAAATCTTTACCAGATTTTATACCAAGGATCGCTGTCTTCAACATCAACAGAAAGATATGGGTCCTTTGATTGATTGGCCAAGTAAATGCTTTCTGCTTGTTTAGCAAGATCTGTCATCCCGAGTTTATCGTAGGCGTTTGCTATGATTTCTAAGGACTCTATTGTCGATGGGGATCCGCTGTATTGCTCTAAGGCATATTTGGCTCTATTTATAGCGGCAACATAAGCACCTCTTTCCATGTAATGTTGGGCCACATGATTTTCATATTTTGCCAGCCGGTTTCTGAGAAAAATCATTCTTTGTTTAGCGTCACTAACATAAATACTATCGGGGTATCGTCTTATTAATTGTGAAAATACAGAAAAGGCTTCTTCAGTTTTTGTTGGTGGTCGTTTTGTAAGGTCCACATCAAATATCTCATGATACCATTCATGTTGTCCTTCAAATGAAGATAAGCCCCTCATGTAAAGTGCATAATCAACTCTTGGATGTGTTGGGTTCTCTTTTTCAAATTGCTTAGCTTCATCAATAGCTTCTTCAAAAGAAGCACTTCGATAATGAGCAAAAATTAGATCTAATTGGGCTTGTTTAGCCTGATTGCTAAAAGGGAATGAAGTGGTGAGCACTTCTAGGTAACGTGTAGCGTTTCGATAGTTAGTGTTATCAAGAGCATATTTTGCTTTTTCATAAATAACTTCAGAAGATGATCTTAGATCTGTTGCTTCATCTTTGCTGCAAGCAACGATAAGCAAAAGACACATTAGAAAAAATATTTTTTGTGTGTTTTTAAAAATTACAGCTCCTTTTTGTTATCTAGATAGTTTTATTATGGAATTATAGCCTAAAATAAATCGTATAGATTTAGGCATAATAGATTAGATGAAAGAAGATGCAATAGAATTTCTCGTCCCAGCTGAAGATCACAATCAAAGGGTTGATAAGATCGTGACTTCATATCTAAAGGAGTATTCACGCGTAATCATCAAAGATTGGATAGAAACAGGAAATATTCTAGTTGATAATCATACAGTTAAACCTAAAACCAAGGTTCTAGAAGGGCAGCAGATTATAGTTCATCCTGTGCTCAAGGAACGCACTGAAGTAAATCCTCAAAAGATGAATCTCCAAATTGTTTTTGAAGATAATGACTTGATCATAGTGGATAAACCTCATGGATTAGTTGTTCATCCTGGCCATGGTCACCATGAGTCAACTTTGCAAAATGGTCTTTTATATCATCATTCTGACCTGAAGATATTACCTAGGGCAGGTTTGATTCATAGATTAGACAAAGACACGAGTGGTTTATTGATAGTGGCAAAAAACTCTAACTCTTATAACTCGTTGAACACTGCTTTGCAGTCAAGGCTAATAAAAAGAGAGTACCGAGCAATTTGTATTGGAGAGATGACCAGTGGCGGAACTATTGATGTCAATTTATCTAGAGATCCTAATAACCGGATAAAATACAAAGTATCAAACGTTGGTAAATCTTCGGTCACGCATTATCGAGTGCTTAAAAAGTTTCCAGGCCATAGTTTGATAGGCTTGAGATTGGAAACAGGAAGAACTCACCAAATTCGAATTCATATGTCTCATCTTCGTCATGCTATATTAGGTGACCCTCTTTATGGGCAAAGATTGATGATTCCTAAAGGCGCTAGTGAAAACTTAAAAAAAATACTTCGATCCTTTAAAAGACAGGCTCTTCATGCATGCCAACTGACGTTTCAACACCCCTCTACAGCAGAGCTAACCTCTTTCTCATCAAAGTTACCAGAAGATATGGAATCAATAATTAAAGAATTATCAGGCAATGAATTGGATGCAGATACAATCAATAATTTGAAGTACCCAGAGATTAAAACTTAGAAATTTTCCTGTCTCTATCGTAATATACTCGATTTTATTAAGCTGATTATGAGATTTAAAGATAATGCCAATATACGAATATGAATGCAAAGAATGTGGCCACCAACTTGATGCTCTTCAAGGCATCAATGAGCCGATCTTATCTGAATGCCCAGCTTGCAACACAACATCTTTAAAACGACTAATTTCTGCACCAAACTTTCGTTTAAAAGGTGAAGGTTGGTATGAAACTGATTTCAAAACTGGTAATCGAAAGAACTTAGTGGAAGGCAAAGATGATAAACCCAAGGAAGATAAACCCAAGGAAGATAAAACCAAGGAAACACCTAAGAACAAAGAAAAAGTTAAAGATAAAACACCCAAAGATAGCGTGTAATGTCATAATTGGAATAGCATGAAAAAATTAAGAAGAATAATTGTAGCGGGTTTATTGGTTTGGTTGCCTTTAGGAATTACAATATTTGTTGTAAAGATTCTGATTGATTTATTAGGCCAAACTTACGTGCTTATTCCCGAAGCATTGAGACCAGAAAACTTATTTGGCGTAACTATTCCTGGTATTGGAATTATCATGGCCGTTGTAATTTTATTTGGTACCGGATTAGTTGCAGCAAATTATCTGGGTAAAACATTAGTTGAAGCTTGGGAGAAATTCTTAGATAAAATTCCATTGGTTAGAAGTATCTACTCACCACTTAAAAAGTTTGCCGAGCTAGTTTTATCAGATCAGACTCAATCTTTCTCAAAAGTTCTCTTGATTCAATACCCTAGGAAAGGCGTATATAGCTTATGCTTCCAGACATCAAAAGATGTTGGCGAAATTAAAGAAAAAAGTGGAGAGGATGTGGTTTGTGTTTTCATTCCAACAACACCTAACCCAACTTCTGGTTACATCATTATGGTTCCAAAGGATGAAGTTATAGAGTTGGATATGAGTGTTGAGGATGCCTTAAAAATGATTATATCTCTTGGTGTTGTTGTTCCTTCAACTGATATTGATCAAAAAGAAAGCTAAAAAATAAGTATGAGCAAAGAACGAACACATAGAAGTCATTACTGTGAAGAACTGAACATAGAACATATTGGTGAGAGCATCACAGTCTCAGGTTGGGTCCATAGAAGAAGAGATCACGGAGGAGTTATTTTTATTGATTTAAGAGACACCTCAGGAATCCTTCAATTGGTTTTTGATCCATCAAACAAAGAATTATTTGCCGAAGCAGAAAAGATTCGAAGTGAATATGTAGTCTCAGTATCAGGCAACATTAGGAACAGACCTGAAGGGACTGTTAATCCTGACATGGTAACGGGAGAAATAGAGTTATTGGTTGAATCAGGTAATGTATTGAACCCCTCATTAACTCCTCCTTTTCATCATGATGAATCAGCAAATGAAGACACTAGGTTGAAATACAGATACCTTGATCTTAGACGCAAAAAAATGTCTAAGAATCTTAAATTAAGACATCAGATTATTAAGACATTAAGAAATTTTCTTGATGCAGACTCTTTTATTGAAATAGAAACCCCTATATTAACTAAAGCTACTCCGGAAGGTGCTAGAGATTATTTGGTTCCAAGTAGAACACAACAAGGTGATTTTTTTGCACTTCCTCAATCCCCCCAATTATTCAAACAACTATTGATGATGTCTGGATTTGATAAGTACTATCAGGTGGCACGTTGTTTCAGAGATGAAGATTTAAGAGCTGATCGCCAACCTGAGTTCACGCAGTTAGACATTGAGATGTCTTTTATTAATAAAGAACAGGTCAAAGAAGCCATGGAGAACATGATCAAACATCTCTTTGAAGCGGTGTTAGATTACAAATTTGATCAACCGTTTACTCAGATCACCTACGCAGACTCAATGAAGCGATTTGGTAGTGATCGACCCCATTTGGGAATTGATATGGAATTGATCGAAGTCAGTGATTTAATGAAAGATGTTGAATTTAAAGTCTTTGCTGAGCCTGCTAACAATACAGACTCTAGAGTGGCTTGTTTAGTGTTAAAGAATCAACCAGATATCAGCAGAAAACAAATAGATGATTACACAGATTTTGTTGCTAATTATGGCGCCAAGGGACTTGCGTACATTAAAGTTCAGGACCATAAGAAGGGGGCAGAAGGAATGCAATCTCCGATATTAAAATTCTTAAGCCAAGAATGTATGGATGCTTTAGCAGACCGTTTAAAATTAGAGAATGGAGACACTATATTCTTTGGTGCTGATAAATTAGATATTGTTAACGCTTCTCTTGGAGCACTTAGAGAAGAATTAGCAAAAGATTTTAATTTAGTGCAATCTGGCTGGTTTCCAGTTTGGGTTACTGACTTTCCTATGTTTCACTGGGACTCTAAGGAGAAAAGATGGATGTCAGAACATCATCCATTTACTTCTCCTGTGACTGATAATCCTAAAGACCTTATTTCTGATCCAAAAACAGCCGTCTCTTTAGGGTATGATCTGGTGCTGAATGGGAATGAAATTGGCGGAGGCTCAATAAGAATCCATTCTCAAAAGATGCAATCGGCCGTTTTTGAAATTCTGGGTATTGATGCTGAAGAGGCACAAGAAAAATTTGGTTTTTTCCTTGAAGCTCTAAAGTACGGTTGTCCACCACATGGTGGGATAGCTTTTGGTATCGATCGAATAGTAATGCTGATGACTGAATCCACTAGCATTAGAGATGTTATAGCCTTCCCCAAAACTCAGACCGCAAGTTGCCTATTAACTGAAGCACCAAGCCAAGCTGGAAAGACTCAATTAAAAGAATTAGGCATTGCAGTTAAATCTAAATCTGATTCTTAAAAAAACATAAATATTTTCTTTTAATTTTCCTTAAAGATCATTGATAATGGCCTTCTATTTTTAAGGACGAGCAACAAACAAGATGTCAAAAAACTCCCTAGGTAAAACAATAAATCTTATTTATATTGCTGCTAAGGTTCGTTTAGGATTTTTAATTATGGCTTGCACTCTTGCCGGCATAGCTGTTTCTCCTTCATCGACACTTACACCTCTTGAAATTCTCTTACTGGCAGTTTGTGTTTTAGTTGCTTCATCAACTTCAGGGGCATTTAACCAATGGTTTGAAAGAGACATCGATTCTATTATGGATAGAACGAAAAACAGACCTTTTGTAACCCAAGAGCTTCAACCAAGTAATTTGTGGAATGTTTGGCTAATTATTATCAGTTGTATCGCACTTTTTTTTACTTATCGAGTTGCTAATTTAGAGGCCAGCTTCTATTTATTTGCAGGGATTTTTACCTATGGAATTATCTACACTGTTTGGTTAAAACGTAAAACGTGGATGAATATTGTTATTGGCGGTTTAGCCGGAAGTTTTGCTGTTCTTGTGGGTTCAGCAGCTACTGGGAATACCTTTTCACCTCCAGCTTTAATCTTAGCAGTCGTTCTCTTTCTATGGACTCCGCCTCACTTTTGGGCACTTTCAATTTCCTTTAAAGATGATTATCAAAAAGCCTCAATTCCAATGTTGCCAGTTGTATCAACAATCTCTGTTACCAGTC
>CAYQEV010000034.1:0-16926 GCA_964416745.1 uncultured Woeseia sp. | reverse complement strand
GCAACAAAGGCGTCAGTTTGTTTGTTCTGGTTTTCAAATTCTTGTCTTTTTTCTTCAATAAGCTTCTTTTGTTGCTCATCTAGAACTTCTTCTGAAATAATTCCTATTGCTTTGAAATGTCGTTCAATGACATATCCTAACTCAGCAATAATAGAAGGCATAAAACGACCCTCGCCTGCAAAATAACCTCCTTTTGGATCAAACACTGCTTTAAGCTCTTCAACTAAAAATGCAACATCACCGCCTTTTCTGAAAACTGATGATAAAACACGTGTCAGTGCCACAATCCATTGATAATGATCCAAGTTCTTGGAGTTGATGAAAATTTCATAGGGTCTGTATTTTTCATGTTCTGTGTCTTGGTTAAGAACGATGTCATTGATTGTGATGTACATGGCATGATCAGAAACAGGGGGTTTAATCTTATAAGTTGTCCCACGCAACATCTCTGGCCTTTCAAGGCGCTCATGCATTCTTACAACATTAGCCTCATTTTCCTCTTGATGTAGTTGCGGCTGATCAACCTTTGCCTCAGTTTCATGCTGCTCTTGAGTGCTAACTTTATAACTTACAATTTTACTTTCTATTTTGATTTTACTCATTCCTTCAAGTTGAATTAGAATTTGCCGTAGTAGCCTTCTTTAAGGGCATCAAAGAGATTGGCTGCTGTGTGTGTTTCTCCGTCATATTCAATCTCTTCATTGCCAGCAACCTCAACTTCTTGGCCATCCTCAAGTACAAAGGTGTACATTGTCTGCTCTAAATCTTTTTCTTTGACCAGAACTCCCTGAAAAGCCTCTGGATTGAAGCGGAATGTGGTGCAGCCTTTTAATCCTTTCTCATGAGCGTAGAGATAAATATCTTTAAATTCCTCAAAAGGAAAATCGGTGGGTATATTGGCTGTTTTTGAGATCGAAGAATCAACCCATTTTTGTGATGCACCTTGAACATCAACATGTTGCTTAGGTGTTACATCTTCTGCAGTAATAAAATAGTCTGGTAATGCATCGGTTTCGCCAGATGCGGCATCAATATCGGCCTTTGGGTTTATTTTGTCTATGTATGACAGTAATTCAAACGAATAAACATCAACCTTTTCTTTAGATTTCTTCTTTTCTCTAATGACATTTCTAAAATAATGATGAGCAAAACTAGGTTCAATACCATTACTCACATTGTTGCCTATAGACAATGAGATCGTCCCTGTTGGTGCAATAGAAGAATGGTGTGTAAATCGTGCACCTTGTTCAGCAAGCTGTTGGACTAACTCAGGATCTTCTTCTGCAATTTGCTGCATGTAGTGACTATATTTTGCATGTAAAACGCTGCCTTTAACATTATCACCAAGCTTAAACCCATCATCCAACATCTCAGGTCGTTTTCTTAGCATTTCATTTGTTACTGTAAACTCTTCTTCAAGAATTGGTGCAACACCTTTTTCCTTTGAAAGCTCTAGGGCAGCACGCCAACCTGTGAGAGCTAATTCCTTACTAACCTTCTCGGTGAATTCCAATGACTCATCTGACCCGTATTTCATTCTGAGCATCGTCATTGCTGAGCCCAATCCTAAGAAACCCATACCATGACGCCTTTTCCTCATAATTTCATTGCGTTGTTTCTGGATCGGTAGACCGTTTATTTCAACAACATTATCCAGCATTCTAGTGAAAATATTGACAACTTCATTGAAGGTTTCCCAGTCAAAATGAGCCTCATCTGTAAACGGGTTTTGAACAAAACGGGTTAAATTAACTGATCCAAGCAAACATGAACCGTATTCGGGCAATGGTTGTTCTCCACATGGGTTGGTTGCTCTGATGTTTTCTTCAAACCAATTGTTGTTCATTTGATTAACCTTATCAATCAAAATAAACCCTGGCTCTGCATAGTCATATGTTGATGCCATAATTAAATCCCATAATTTTCTGGCTTGAATAACCTTATAGACTTTGCAAGCAACTTGACCTAAATCATTGGTTAGATATCCGTCCTTTTTCACCCAATCTTTCCAAATAATTTTATTGGGATCATCAAGATCAATATCTTTTGACTCAGGCAAGCTAGGATCAAGAGGAAACACTAAATGCCATTCAGTGTCATCTCTAACTGCTTTTATAAATTCCTCTGTGATCAATAAAGATAAATTGAATTGTCGAAGTCTGCCGTCTTCTCTCTTAACTTTAATAAATTCTTCAACATCAGGATGGCTGACATCGAAAGTGCCCATTTGAGCCCCTCTTCTCCCGCCCGCTGAAGAGACGGTAAAGCAAGTTTTATCATAAATATCCATAAAGGACAGAGGGCCAGATGTAAAAGCACCTGCACCGGTTACATACGCTCCCTGAGGTCTTAGGGTTGAGAACTCATAACCAATGCCACAGCCTGCCTTTAATGTAAGCCCTGCTTCAGTTACTTTATCAAGTATGCCAACCATAGAATCTTGGATAGAGCCAGAAACTGTGCAATTAATAGTAGACGTTGCAGGTTTATATTCAGAAGCTCCTGCATTAGACATAATTCGTCCTGCTGGAATAGCACCAGATCTTAATGCCCAAAGAAACTTTTCATTCCATTCATCTTGTTTATCTGATGTTTCAACTTCAGCCAAGGCTGAAGCAACTCTTTTAAAGGTAGCATCAATATCATGATCAATTGGGTTTCCTGAAAAATCTTTTAAACGATACTTTTTATCCCAAATATCAACTGATGCAGGCTGATGATCAATATCAAATGTTTTTAATTCTTTAGCTGAAAATACCGACGACACTTACTTTTCTTCCCCTTATTCCTCAATTTAAACACAAGTTAAATCATCTAATTTAACTAATTTTCGTAGTTTCAATACACAAGATATTGTGTTTAGATGAATATAGATTATTGCCGATTTTAAGATTATGTCAAGGATTTTATAAAAACCAGTATTTTTGACATAAATATATATATATCAATAATTTATATCATATTTTATAGTGTTTTATGTTTATTTTTATTAAAAATATTTGTTAGTTTTTGAAGTTTTATAAGACACAAGATGTTGTGTTCAGGATATCCACTAAAGATTCAGGTTTTATTCACATTTTATTAACATTGAATAGGGATCTATTTCTACAGTCTTTTGAATCTAAAAAAGAATTAATTATGAATATACTTATTTGCAATACAGAACCGTAAGATTTTAAGGTATTATTGCTCAAAATTTTTTCAAATTATTTAGGTCTATACAACATGTTGAATAAAAAAAATATTTCAGTTTTCTTTAGCTTATTTTTTGCAATAACTACAACAAGCTTAGTCTATGCACAATCACTAAGTGCTCAAAGTGACTTAGAGGCTTTAGCAGAGACAACTCAAGAAAGATCATCATTAGTTCAGTTATTTTCATTAGCTGATTTAGTTGATAAATCATCCCCTGCTGTTGTCAGAATTGCGATTAAAGGCACAGTAAGATCTCAGCAGAATCCATTTTTTGATGACCCATTTTTTGAACGCTTTTTTGGGCAGCCACAAATGCCAAGAGAAAGAGAATTTGGTGGTGGTGGTTCTGGTGTTATTGTTGATGGAAAAAAAGGGTACATCATTACAAATCATCATGTCGTGAATAGAGCTGACGAAATAAAAATTTTTACTAAAGACGGAGATGAGTATCTGGCTGAAGTGATAGGCTCAGATCAAGGCACAGATATTGCTATATTAAAAATAGAACCTTCAGAAAACCTCCTGCCTATTAAGTTAGGTGATTCTAGCTTATTGAGAGTTGGAGATTTTGCGCTTGCGATTGGAGCACCTTTTGGTCTAAGTCAAACAGTAACCACAGGCATTATCAGTGCATTAGGAAGACCACAAATGACTTCAGACGGTTTTGGTGAAATGATTCAAACTGATGCGGCTATTAATCCAGGTAATTCTGGTGGTGCACTGGTAGACATCGATGGAAACCTTGTTGGCATTCCTAGTTCAATTTTTACCCGAGGCGGTGGAAACATAGGCATTGGATTTGCTATACCTGTCAATACAGTTAAAAACATTATGCAACAAATCATTGAATTTGGATCTGTTAGACGAGGTCTATTAGGAGTGATTATCAGTGATATAAACCAAGAAATTGCTGAACAGTTAGGGCTAGATATTTCTAAAGGAGCTCTGATTCAAGAGGTCTCACCTGATTCTGCTGCTGAAGATGCAGGGCTTGAAGCAGGAGATGTTATTGTTGGTGTTAACGAAGCAGAAATAAATAATGCTAGTGAGCTTAGAAATGCAATTGGTTTAAAGCGAAGCGGTGAAAAAGTCAAAATCACTGTAATTAGAGACAATAGAAAATTAACAAAATCTGCAAAATTGGGTGAGTTAGTTGCCCAGCAAACCGTTAAAGCTGATGAGTTAAATACTCTCCTAGCTGGTGCAGAATTATCGGACAATAAACCAGATGGTTACAGTCAATCGCAAGGTGTTGTCATTCTCTCTGTGGAACCCAATAGTAATGCAGACAGGGCTAGGCTAAAGCAAGGTGACGTTATTTGGGCGGTTGGAAATATGGAGATTTCTAATTTAGAAGAATTTCAATCCTTGACAAAGGATAAAGATATTCTGATTCTTAGAGTTAAGCGAAACGGTCGTCAATTGATTATTCAAATGAGAAAATAACGACCTAATTGAATAACTATAATGGAAATTTATCTAGTCGGAGGAGCCATCAGAGACCGATTACTCGGTCTTCCAACACCCTATGAAAAAGACTGGGTGGTAGTTAATGGAACTCCAGATGAACTGATTACCCAAGGTTTTATTAAAGTAGGTAAATCTTTCCCTGTGTTTATTAACCCTGAATCGGGAGAAGAATATGCCCTAGCAAGAACCGAAAGAAAAACAGGTGAAGGCTATCATGGGTTTGAATTTGATGCTGGACCCAATGTCACTCTTGAAGAAGATCTTAGTCGTAGAGATTTGACAATCAATGCCATAGCAGAAAATCAAGATGGGGAACTCATTGACCCTTTTAATGGCCAAAAAGACATAGCAAATAAGACATTAAGACATGTCTCAGATGCCTTTCAAGAAGACCCCTTAAGAGTATTGAGAATCGCAAGATTTAAAGCAAAACTCAGTCCACTTGATTTTGTTATAGCTGAAGAAACTAAAACACTAATCAATGACATTGTCGATCGAGGGGAACTATCTTCTTTAGTGCCAGAAAGAACTTGGTTGGAAACTGAGAAAGTACTTAAAGGTGTAGGTTTTAATGAATATTTTAAAACCTTAATAGAATTTAAAGCATTAGAAGACACTTACCCTGATCTTACCGGTCTAGATGTTGATTTCTTCTCTCACCCTATTATTCAAAAAGCCGCTTATGAAGATCATTCAAAACAATTTAGATTTGCATCAATCTTTTACGCTTTAATCAAGGAAGGAAAGAAGAATACCAAAGATACACTAGAATCGATGCAAAAAAATATGCGATTTGCCAATGCCTACAAAGACATGCCGATGTTACTTATCAACTCAGTAGAACTCATTCAGAGTGATCTCTCTAAGTATTCTGCTGAGCATTTATTAACAATTCTTGAAAAGCTTGATGCTTTAAGACAGCCTAATAATCTAGAGGAAATATTAAATCTTCTAATGCTAGATGCTGATGATAATTTTATTCAGAAAAAAAATCTTCTCCAATTATCTTTGGGCCTAGTAAAGAACATTAAGGTAAATAATCTCAAAGAATCTGGATTGGAAGGCAGTGAGATTGCTAGGAAAATAAGAGAAATAAGATTAATGGCTATTAAAAAAGAGATAGAAAACCCTAATATCTGATTATCAATTTTAACCAAAGCACCCTTGATTCATAAGTGACCTAAGGAGTGCATAATTAAAATTAACTCCTGATTCACCAGTATGTTTCAATGGATCTTTGGTCTCTGGCTGAACCTCTAGTAATGTTGCCAACTTCTCATTAAAATCAGGTGTTTTAGGAAAATAGCCACAGGCTAATGCAATACTTGGTATATCAAGAACTCTGTAATCAAACCAATCATTAAATTTGTAATCGTGCTCATTTAACAAGTTTCTTACAAAACCTGAATCAAACCAGCTATTAAAGGCAATAAAAATAGGTTTCCCAATATAATTATTAAGAAAAATATTCATCTGGTTGATTAACTCTTCCTCAGATATAGCCTCTTCTTGTGTCCATCTCTGTAAATCAAACCCATTGATATTTTGTGCCATGGGATCAATCCTCTCAGGAAAGCTGGGTAATACTTTTGAGAAGTACTGGCCTTTTATCTCAAGATTCTGATTGATTATTATGATTCCGATATCAATCATTTCATGATAGTTAGGGTTTAATCCAGTGGTCTCAACATCCACAATCGCATATAAAGATGATTCTTTAGTCTCACCCGAATAGCAATTTGAACAATACAGAAGAAAAGATAGTATCAGCAGCGCCTTCATAAATTAAAGTGGGCGGCCCAAGTTATTCCGAACATTAAGGTTATTGATCAATGGGTATTGACGAATAATTTTCCATGACTCAACGTCTCCTTGTCCTGTTTCAACAATAGTAATTTTATCCAAAACTAAATGCTCCGGAAGTTTGTGAAGATCTTTAATTACTGCTTGTTTAATAGCTTGGTTTTTTAATCCATAAAAGAGACTGATATGAGGGAAAAAATTTTCGCTACTAACCTCTAATAAATCATCTAAGTTTATTTTTAAGGTATTGAGCTTATGTGTATTTTCAATCTCAACAAATAGTGACTGAAAAAAAAGATCTTTCATGCCATACAATCTTGGTTTAATTGAAAATTGTTTGTTCTTTAGAGCAAAAGTCTCAATTCTCTCTAAAGTACTTGGACTAAGATCAAAAAAAGGGCCGGATAGGGTCAAATGGAGAATAAAAGACGGTCCTTGAAGCTCATCATGAACTATTTTCTGAATTTTATTTAAGCTTAAGCTAGATGCTTCATCAAATTGACCCCAAATCCAATAACGGCTTTCAGTATTTTCATTACTCATAGTCTTGTTTCCTGTTATAAAGCAATAAAAATGAATAGACCTAAAAAGATTCTATAGATGACAAATGGCAGCATGCCGATTCGATTAACAAATGCTATGAACCAACGGATAGTTAAAAAAGCGATAATAAATGAGATAAAAACCCCAAGGAACAAATGCATAAAATTTATATCTATAAGTTGAGTATTAAATAATTCGATGCTTTGCAGAATAGTGGCAGCAGAAATTACTGGAATCGCAAGCATAAACGAGAATTTTAAAGCCTCAACTCTTGATAAACCTAAGAACAGAGCCATTGTTATGGTAATACCTGATCGAGAGGTTCCTGGAATCAATGCTAATATTTGAGACAGCCCTATCAATAGGCCTAGCAGTAAGGTGAGCTCCAATACTTCATCTTTTTTTGCACGTTTTAAGTCAGCAAAATAGAGAAGGATTCCAAAAAATATGCTAGCCACAGCAATAATTGAAGGTGATCTTAAATTTTGCTCTATGAAGTCATTAAACAGACCTCCAACAATAACAATAGGGATAGTGGCAATGGTGATAATTCCAATTGGTGAATTTAGCAGTGTTTGGGTACTAGAGAAATAATGTGGCTCAAACATCTTAACAATCTCTGATCTAAAGTAGTAAACCACAGCAAGTAGTGTTCCAAAATGCAATGCCACATCAACTAGAAGGCCCTGATCATTCCAACCTGATATCTGACTTATTAATATTAAATGAGCAGAACTTGATATTGGCAAGAATTCAGTTAATCCCTGTATTATTGCTAGTATTATGGTTTGAATAGTTTCCATGATCACACAAATTAAAGAGTATGACGCAAATCCCTAATCCCATCAAAATTATCTGGATTAAAATTTTTATTGAGCAACATACATTTAAATATTTCTCCCATCTGATTAGGCAATAACAACTGTTTGATTTCTTGAGTTAACTTCATTTTAAGGCCTTCATCAATGACACTTTCAATAACACCCAAAATTTCTGAATTGATCAAAAAATCTGATTGCGAAGTAAAAAAACCAACTTCTATATTCTGTTGCAAAGCCACATCAGCAAGTGAAGAAAAATCGACAGACGCTGAGATATCTTGAATCCCTAGATTAGATAATGGATCCTCATGTGCAACATTTCGATAATGACAAATCATAGAGCCGTTGGTTCTTTTTTCATCATAATACTCCTGCCTAGAATAACCATAGTCAACAAAGAACATAGAGCCAGAGCTTAGCATGGACTCAATGGTTCTAAACCAACGTCTAAAATTAATTCGAATCTCTGAAGTGTAGCCATCATCAAACGTTACTCCTATTTCTTTGGCAATACTTGCGACTAAATTAGATAACAGCTCATCAGCTAATCTAGGTTGTTCAACCAACTGGCTATCTTTGCAACTGACGCCGAGTTCATAAACTTGTCCATTCTGAATCTTAAAGCGAGTGAAGGGCAGTGCATCAATTACCTCATTTGCAATAATTACTCCATCAATAGGATCAACAGTTGTAGAGTCAAGCCAAACAATCTTATTGAAGGCCTTTTTAGGTAAATGAGATAACATCGATTGCTGTCGTTGTATGAGATCTGCACTCAATTCAAGAATGTAATACCGATCAAAATTGACCTGATAGTCATTCAATTGTGTCATGATGTCAAAAGCAAGCTTACCTGTGCCAGCACCAATCTCAATGATTGAAGGGCTGTGAAAATGATCCAAGATAGGGGTAATCTGATTCGCTAATGCCATACCAAACAGCTTTGAAATCTCGGGTGCAGTCGTAAAATCTCCGCTATGACCAATTTTTTCTGCTCCTGCTGAATAATACCCAAGCCCAGGTTTATACATCACAAAGTTAATAAATTTCTCAAAATTGATCCAACCGCCCTCTGAATCAATGTGCTGCAAGAGTTGTTCCCTAACAAGCAAGGAATGATCTAATGATGCATCTTTATCTTTTTTCTTATTTTCAAAGGTCATATTTTTTTAGTGCCATACAGTTAATAATTATCGCTCATGTTCGTTTTCAATTAAAATACATCTATGAATGATGATATTAATAAATGGGTACTAATTACAGGCGGCGCTAAAAGAATCGGTGCAAGAATTGCTAGAACCTTACACGCTCAGGATATGAATTTGGTTATTCATTTTAATACCTCAAGCGATGATGCTAATGAGTTATGCTCTGAACTTAACTCGATTAGAAATGATTCAGCTATAGCAATTGGCGCAAATCTGACCAATCAGGACGAAGTTGAGAGTTTAATTAATAAAGTAATTGAAAGAACAGGACAATTGGATGTTTTGATCAATAATGCTTCAACTTTTTACCCCACACCCATTGAAGACATAACTCTTGATGACTGGGATAATCTAGTGGGAACAAATCTAAAAGCACCACTGTTTTTATGCAAATATGCTGCGCCCCATATAAAAAAGTCTAAGGGCAGTATAATTAATATGGTTGATATTCATGCTAGCAAACCACTGAAAAATCACCCAATCTATGGTCCTGCTAAATCAGGTTTAGTCATGCTAACAAGATCATTAGCTAAAGATTTAGCACCGGAAGTTAGAGTTAATGGTATTGCTCCTGGAATGATCTTATGGCCTGAAAATGAGCCTCCTGAAGAAATCAAACAAAAAGTTGTTAACCAAATCCCACTGAAACGAACTGGCGAACCAAATGATATTGCAAAAACTGTGCTTTTCTTAATAGCGGACGCTGACTATATCACTGGCCAGATTATTGCTGTTGATGGGGGTCGTGGAATCAGCTCTTAAAAAGACAAAGTTTCCTGTTTTTCCATCTTTGATGAACTTTTATCAAATGAAGACCATAATTCTTGGTAAGTTACCCCCTCGATAGGATGAACACCCAAAGGATTAATTTCAGCTAATGGGGCCAGTACAAATCCATATTCTAAAATTTCATCACGCGGTAAGTTAAGTTCCTGATTGATGAAATCAGCATAAAGTATTAAATCAATATCCAAAGTTCTTGAATTAAACTGACCTGTTCCAACTTCTCTCCCCGTTAAGCGTTCAATGTTATGAAGTTCAGATATAATTTTGCTTGGATTAAAATCACTGAAGGCTTTAATGACCATATTAAGAAAGTCATCACCAATAAAACCAACAGCTTCTGTTTGATAAACCGAAGATAACTGCAGGTCATCAAAGATCTTACTTAATTCTCTTAGAGCATACCTCAAGTTCTTTTCTGGTTTAATGTTACTGCCTAAACTGAGATATATCTCGACCCTATGAGGCGATTTATTCATTTTTTATGCGTTCAATAGTCAAGCCAACATTTTTAGAATCTCTTATAGCATAGGGTTTTGAGACACTTAATTTAAGCCATTCAACTTTAAATTCTTCTATAATGATCTGAGCTAGATTCTCGGCTAAAGTTTCAATCAGTTGGAAGTGATTATCTTTTGAGTATTGCTTTATCCTTTTTGAAATAGCTTTATAATCCAGCGCATCTTGAATAGAGTCGCTCTTAGCAGCGGCACTAATATCAGTCGACATCTCCAAGTCTATTGAAACAGTTTGTGGATTTCTTTTTTCCCACTCCCATATACCTATAATGGTCTCAACCTTTAACTCAGATAATTTAATCTTATCCATGAGCATTAACCTCTTTATAAATATTATCAATGGACCATCTTGGGTTAATAGTTATTTGATAATTCTTATTAAGAACGCCTTGTTGGAATCTATAGCTGCCAGTCAAAGCTATCATCGCAGCATTGTCTGTACAAAACTCTAAACTAGGATAGATCACCTCAACTCTTTTTTTGCGAAATGTTTCTGACATTTTAGAACGAAGTTTTTTATTAGCCCCCACACCACCAGCAACAATGACAGAATCAACATTTATTTTATTCACTGCCCGATGTGTTTTTTCAACAAGGCTATCAACAATTGCCTCTTCATAAGCAAAAGCTAAGTCTGCTCTGCATTGATCTGTCAATAGCTCATCTGACTTTAACTGATTGACTCTATACAACAACGAGGTCTTGAGACCACTAAAGCTAAAATCTAGGCTTGTTTTATCTTTTAACAAAGGTCTCGGAAAAGTAAATGCTCCCTCTGAACCAGATTCAGCTAATCTTGAAATCTCAGGACCTCCTGGGTACGCTAAACCTAATAATTTAGCAGCTTTATCAAACGCTTCTCCAGCCGCATCATCCAGGGTCTGTCCTATTATTTCATAATCCCCTTTTGACTCAACTTTAACCAGTAAAGTGTGCCCTCCAGATACCAACAAGGCAATAAACGGCATATTTACTGAATCTTGTTCTAATAATGGGGCTAATAAATGTGCCTCCATATGATGAATAGGCACTGAAGGAATCCCTAACGAAAAAGCTAAACCATTGGCCATTACAGAGCCAACCAAAAGAGCACCAGATAAACCTGGTCCTGCAGTATAAGCTATGGCATCAAGATCATTAATTGTGTTTCCAGTTTCATTAATTAAATGGTCAATCATTGGCAATAGTTTTTTAATATGGTCTCTGGAAGCAAGTTCAGGTACCACACCGCCATATTGATTATGTAGATCAATTTGACTAAAGACCTTATGGCCAATTAATCCCTTTTCCGAGTCATATAAAGCTGTAGCAGTTTCATCACAACTGGTTTCTATTCCAAGGATTAAGAGGGATGTCATTTTCTTTGCTTTTTCTAGGGTTAAACTGTATATTTCACGGTCTATTTAATGGATTAAGTATATATTTATTTAACTCAACTGAAAGGGATAAGTTTTGCCATTAGTTAAAGTAAAAGATAACGAATATTTCGATTATGCACTGAGACGCTTTAAACGGTCTTGTGAGAAGGCTGGTATTATCAATGAATACCGTAAAAGGGAATTCTATGAAAAACCTACTCAAGAAAAGAAACGAAAAAAGGCGGCAGCTTCTAAACGAGAAAAAAAACGTGTTTCTAGAGAACGTAATCGCTCAAGAAGACTCTATTAACTCAAGACTTTGTCCTTACTCAAACAACTTCAAGAACATATAAACCAATCACTTCGACAGGGTGAGCGGCTTAAATTAAGCACCTTAAGAATGTTGATGGCGGCTATTAAACAAAAAGAAATTGATACGAGAATTGAGATCAATGAGACCGACATCCTCACAATCATTGAAAAACAAGTTCAACAAAGATATGAAGCAGCTGAACATTATGAAAAGGCTGGAAGAAATGAATTGTTTGACAAGGAGATGGCTGAAGCAGAAATTCTAAAGGCTTACTTACCTGAAAAATTAAGCGAAGAAGAGGTTAGATTAATGATTGCTAATATTATCGATGAAACTGGTGCTAATACACTTAAGGATATGGGGGCAGTTATGGCCAAGTTAAAAGAGCAAGCCGATGGAAAAATTGATATGAAAAGTGCCAGTCAAATTGTCAGAGAGTCATTGTCTTAGTCGATTTCTATTAAAAACATAAGTTCTTTTACTTTTTTCACTTTTCTGCATAGACTAAAACATCGAGTCACAAGCAAAGAATTATTAACAATTCCAATTTATGTCTGAACGCATTCCTCAAGATTTTATTGATGATCTAATAGAAAGAGCCGACGTTAGTGAGGTTATTGGAAAACGAGTTGAAATTAAAAAAGCAGGAAAAGAATACAAAGCCTGTTGTCCATTTCACAATGAGAAAACACCTTCATTTACAGTCAGCCCAGAAAAAGGATTTTATCACTGCTTTGGGTGTGGCGCCCACGGAACTGCATTAGGCTTTTTAATGGATTATGAACGCCTAACCTTTGTTGAAGCAATAGAAGAGTTAGCCAAAGTGATTGGGGTACCAGTGCCCAGAACAAAAGAAGACAGAGTGGTTAGCAAAGAAAATAACGACTTAAAGACTCTATTATCTCAAATATCACAATACTATGAGAAGAATCTCAAAGAATCAAAAAATGCCATTGAGTACTTTAAATACCGAGGTATTGATGGCACTACAGCAAAACATTATGCCTTAGGTTTTGCCAAAGACTCCTGGGATGATGTATTAAACAATTTTGGAAAAACAGATAAGGATAAGAAGCAACTATTGGCTTGTGGCTTATTGATCAAAAAAGACGATGGTGGTTATTATGATCGATTTAGAAACCGAGTGATGTTCCCCATAAGAAACAATAGAGGCGAGGTGGTAGGCTTTGGTGGAAGAGTTATTACAGATGAAGAGCCTAAAGAGGCTAAGTATTTAAATTCGCCTGAAACCACATTATTCAAAAAAGGTGAGTTACTTTACGGCTTATTTGAATCAAAAAAAAGTATTGCTGAAAGAAAAAGCGCCATTATCGTGGAAGGCTACACAGACGTCATTGGCCTGTATCAATTTGGTGTTGGCAATTCATTGGCCACTCTTGGCACTGCAACTACAGAAAATCATATTAATAAAGTTTTTAGAATCTCTGATCAGATCATTTTTTGTTTTGACGGTGATGACGCAGGAAAAAAGGCCGCAGAGAAAGCGATGAAACTATGTCTACCACTGGTTAGAAAAAATAAGGAAGCTTATTTTCTAATCCTTGAAGATGAAGACCCGGATGACTTTATCAGACAACATGGGCATGAACAGTTTGAAGCTCGCTTAGCAACTGCAAAATCTACAGATGAATTCTTAATTAATATCTGTAATCAAAATTCTGATATCAATTCAGTTAAAGGCAAAGCCAATGCAGTTGAAAATGCTATGGCATTGGTTAACACAATACAAGACGGTATTTATAAAGATCTAATGATTGAGAAAATAGCGTCAGAATATAACTTAACCTTAGAAAAACTTGTCAAATATGCCCCCAGTAAAAAAATTACTAAGAAGGCCCCAAGAACATTCAGTCAAAGAGAAAAGAGAGGGTATTTAAAGAATCGACCTAGCCTCATTAATCAAGCAATCCGAATATTACTGCATAAACCAGAGCTGGGAAAAAGTATTGATCTAAACAATCAATTTAAACACCTAGATCACAAGGGGATTAGCGTCCTTAGAGAAATCATACAACTAATAAATACAAAAGATTCAATCAAATTGGCAACGATTATAGAGCATTTTCAAGACCAGAAATTACAACGCTATCTCAGTCAATTGGCTATGGATGAAGGTTTGATTAATAAGGATGAAATGTTGAGTGAATTCAATGACATAACTCACAGATTAGATGTACAAGACTTAAGAAAAGAGTTGGCCATACTCATTGAAAGAGCAAAAAATAAATCCCTCAATGATCAAGACACAAAAAGGCTAACAGAACTATCAAAAAATATAAAATAAAATAACTATATGAAACAAATAGATATATAATAAGCGACCGTTTTTAATCAAAAGATACCATGGCAAAAAAAGAAGATAAATTAAAGGCAGAAGATTCTAACAAGCAATCAATTGAATTTGAGGAATTGATTGATGTTGAGGAAATTGAATCAGTTCTGGGTGAAGACAAAGGTGAAGAGATTGAATCCTCAACAAAAGAGAAGACACCGTTCCAAATTCTCTTAGAAAAAGGGAAAAATGAAGGATTTATAACCTACGCTGAGCTCAATGAGAATTTACCTGAAGGAATTATTGAAGCTGATCGACTTGATGAAATAGTAGAAATGATTAGTGATCTCGGCATAGTCGTTCAAGAGCATGCCCCTAAATCGGAAGAATTAGCAGCCAATCAAGTTAATCAAGAAGCGGTTAACCCAATAGAAAATGAAATTGGAAAAACAACTGATCCAGTCAGAATGTACATGAGAGAAATGGGAACTATAGAATTACTTGATAGACAAGGTGAAATAGTTATTGCCAAAAAAATAGAAGCTGGAAATAAAAAAATACAACAAACACTAGGTTCATTTATTCCAGTTCTTCAGTTCATACAAGAACGATATAAAACAATCTCGGAAGACATTAAAACTCAAGAAGATAAAGATGAAACCAAGTTTCTAGAAATTTTTTCAGATTTTGCTTTTGAAAATGATGACATTATTGAAATCAATTCTGATAAAGAAACTGTCGTAGTCGAAATTGATGTAAAAGCGATCGTCAAAGATATCAAAAAACTTAACCGTCAATGTCTCAAATTAATCAAATTGATTGATGAAAAAAGTGACGATGAAAAAATAGACAAACAACTACAAGCAAACATAGCCACTATAATGGGCGTAAAGATTGCACCAAAACTGTTTGATATCCTGCAAAGAATAATTATTGCTTATATGGATGAAATTAAACGATTTGAAAGAGAAATTAGAGAAATTGTCGTTGAAACAGCTGGTGTATCTATGGATGAATTTAGAAAAACATTCATTGGCAACGAAACAAAATTAACTTGGATTGATAAATACATTAGAGCCAAAAGGAAATACTCATCTATTCTTAATAGAAATAAATCAAAAATTATTGCCAATCAAAAGAAACTAGCAAAATTAGAACGATCATCTCATCTTTCAATCCAAGGGATCAAAGACATTAACAGGCAATTAAACATGGGACGCATTCGAGCAGATCGTGCAAAAAAAGAAATGGTAGAAGCAAATCTTAGATTGGTTATCTCGATTGCAAAGAAATACACAAACAGAGGGCTTCAATTCTTAGACTTAATTCAAGAAGGTAATATTGGATTGATGAAGGCAGTCGATAAATTTGAATACCGACGAGGCTATAAATTTTCAACTTATGCCACTTGGTGGATTAGACAGGCCATTACACGTTCCATTGCAGATCAAGCAAGAACCATTCGTATCCCTGTGCATATGATCGAGACCATCAATAAACTTAATAGAATTCAGCGTCAAATGATTCAGCAAAAAGGCAGAGAGCCGAGTGTTGAAGAGTTATCTGAAAAAATGGAAATGCCAATTTCTAGAATAAGGAAAGTTCTTAAGATCTCAAGAGAGCCTATTTCTATGGAAACGCCAATCGGTGATGATGATGATTCATACTTAGGTGATTTCATTGAAGATACCACTATTGATCAACCAGATGGTGCAGCTACTAAAACAGGTTTAAAAGAAAGCACAGTTGGCATTCTTGAAAGCCTCACTCCAAGAGAAGCTAAAGTTCTAAGAATGAGGTTTGGTATCCACATGAACACTGACCATACTCTTGAAGAAGTTGGTAAACAATTTGATGTAACTCGTGAAAGAATTAGGCAAATTGAAGCCAAGGCATTAAGAAAACTAAGGCACCCTTCGCGAAGTGAAAAACTTAAGAGTTTTATGAACGACAGTTAGTTTGAACCCTCAATAAGTGCTATATATATTCATTCTTCAGTCTTATATAATCAATAAAGTCAAAGGGCCTGTAGCTCAGTTGGTTAGAGCAGTGGACTCATAATCCATTGGTCGGAGGTTCGAGTCCTCCCGGGCCCACCACCACCTAGTCATCAGTATCAGTTTGAGGGTAAGTGAGTTAGCTTATCCATGTTATTAATGTATCAAGACCGCCGGGCCAGACAAGTGTTCCGATGAGTATCATTAAAAAGAACAACATTCCTGCAATTTTAATTGCATCAATTATATTCTCTTTCAATTTATCCATAACAATTATTTATTGGGTTTTGTTTTTATTGTTCCGTAGTTACGAGTATGTTCTTTGTTCTTTATATTAGATACTTTAATTCCATTGCCATACCAATGCTGACCAATTAATTTTCCTTTTGAATCAAAGCTTCTCCATGCTCCTATTGGTTTGCCATTCCTATATTTCTCTTTTTGTTCTAGTTGTCCATTGTCATAATAATATTCCCAGACTCCAGATTTTTTCCTATCCACTACTTTCCCTGTTAATCTTATCTGTCCATTTGGATGGTAACTAACGAAAGAACCATCAGGTGGCAAGCCATCATCTGCCCAACCATTAAAGCTGAACAATAGTGCTGATATGAGGATGAGTTT
>CAYQEV010000033.1:0-17460 GCA_964416745.1 uncultured Woeseia sp. | reverse complement strand
ATGCACAAGATAGTGACCAGGATAATATTTATATTGTTGAGATTACTATTGATGATGGTAATGGCGGTTCTGCCACACAAACTTTCAATATCGTTGTCAGCGATGTGGTTACCGGCATAAGCATTTCTAATTCCAGTATTGATGAGAACTTAAGCGGTGCTGTGGTTGGAGACCTAACGGCAGCTATTGATGACCTCAATGCCACCCATGAATACACTTATGCTCTCTCGGGTGATGACGCTGATAAGTTTGAAGTGGTTGATGGCCAATTAAAACTTAAAGATGGGGTAAGTTTTAATTACGAGGAAAAGAACTCCTACACCGTCACGGTTACCGCCACTGATAGCGGCGGACTATCAACGTCTAATGATTTTACTATCACTGTAAATGACATCAACGAGGCACCAACTGACATCGGTATAACCAGAACTGTATTAATGGATAACACTGATGCTGCAGTTGTTGGCACGTTAAGTACAGTCGATGAAGATGCTGGAGAAAATCATACCTATACCGTGAGTGATGATCGTTTTGAAGTGGTTGATGGAGTTTTGAAACTTAAATCAGGAGTAACCATTGATAGTCTTAGTGAGCCAAGATTAACCATAACGGTAACTACCACAGATAAGGGTGGCTTGACCTATCAAGAAGAATACATATTAAAGGTTGGAACGGTCCAAATAACTTCTATCGAATTTGAAGAAAATGCACTGGGCGCCATTATTGGCGATTTATCTGTTATTGATACTAATTTTAGTGGAGCCATCACTTACACCCTATCAGGAGAAGGTTCAGAAAATTTTGAAGTGGTTAATGGTCAGTTAAAATTAAAAGACACTTTCAGTGCTAATTACGAGGTGTTGAGTACTTATCAGATTACCATAACTGCTACTGATGATGCAGGCCATGAAAAATCAACGACCTATGCTTTCGCTGTTACCGATGTTAATGATGCACCCACCGCCACCACAATTTCTGCAACTGCAATTAACGAGAATGATGCTGGTGCAATAGTAGGTACTTTAACGACCACAGATGAAGATGCTAATGACACTCACACCTATACTTTGACAGGTGATGACGCAGAGCATTTTGAGATAGTTAATGGCCAACTCAAACTTAAAGACGGTGTCAGCGCTAACTATGAAGAGAAAAATACTTATAATGTGACAGTCACAGCCACCGATAGCGGCGGCCTATCAATTTCTTCTGATTATGCCGTCACCATCAATGATATTAATGATGCACCCACGGCGATAAATATTTCAGGCAGTCTTTATGTAAACGATGGCACAACCGGTGGTGTGGTGGGTGATATAACCACCGAAGATGAAGACGCAGTAGACAGTCACACTTATACTTTATCTGGACCGAATGCGGCTAGTTTTGAAATAGTCAATGGGCAATTAAAACTCAAAGACAACATTAAAGCCGATTATATAATGAAGAGCACTTACAGTGTAACTGTTACCTCCACAGATATTGCTGGGGCGTCAATCAGTGAGAATTACACTGTTGAAGTTAATGTTGCACCAACTTTCATTAATCTTAGCAGCAGTAATGTTGATGAGAATTATGTTGGCAGCGTGGTGGGTGTTATTACAGTTGTGGATCCAAACACCAATGATGATTTTACTTATATCTTGAGTGGTGAAGGTGCATCCAATTTTGAAGTGGTTGGTGGTGAGCTAAGAGTTAAAAGTGGGACTTGGCTTGATTACGAAACAAAAAGCGAATACTCCATTTCAATCAGAGTTATAGACCAAGGGGGTTTAAGTACAGTTCAGACATTTAATATCAATGTCAATGATGTGTATTACGGAAACCCTTATCATAGTGAAGTTACTAGTGCCTTTGTGGCCCCTATATCTGACGATGGTGACGTCAGGGGGCTTCAATGGACTTATGGCGGTAATGGAGACAATAGTCTTATTTTCCAGCATGATAATGACCCTAATACCCCTTTAATTATAACCTACAGTCTGATTCATGCTGATTCAGTTTTGGGTGACAATTACGACGACGGCTATGACCAAGATGTTTATAACAACACGAGTGATTATTCAGAAGAATGGGAAGCTATGGTTGATCAAGCGTTTGCCTATTGGGGAGAAGTTTCAGGCATTACATTCCTTAAAGTTGATGATAACGCGAGTATGTGTGGGGATATTCGAATAGGTCTGTCCACTGGGAATTTTGGTGGAGCCGGGGGCTGGGCTAATGTGCCTTATTATTATCAAGGTGAAAACAATAGTTCAGCCAATGATATTTGGATTAGGAAACAATATGACCCAGAGGTTTATGGATCTATATATGGCCCAATGATATTGATTCATGAGATTGGTCATGCACTGGGTTTAGCTCATACTCATGACAATGGATATTATTCTTCGGTTCAAGACAACACCAACATCTATTCTGTTATGTCCTACATTGGATGGGGGGTTGTCGTTAATGACTGGGCTGATGACGGCTTCTATGAGGGTGATTGGTTGCGTGTTGAAAGCCCAGCAATTAATGATATAGCTGCCATACAATATCTTTATGGTATGAGGCCAGAGTCCAATCTGGGTAATACCACTTACAAATTCTCTGGACCAATTTACACCACGATTTATGATACCGGAGGGACAGATACCATAGATCTATCAAGTTATTCAGTCGATACATCTTTAGACCTAAGAGGTGGGTCTGTTTCTTATATAGGTACCGATGAGTTGGAATTAGAAGTCCCTTACGGTAACGGAAGTTGGCAATATGAATACATTTACTCAGGGTTCCCATTGGGCATTGAAGAAAACACTGTTATTGAGAATGCTGTAACCGGGAGTGGCGATGATACCATCACTTGCAATGCAGCCATAAACACAATTACTTGCGGTTTAGGAAATGATGATGTTCTGCTTATAAGCACAGGAGACATCGTCTTGGGTGGGCATGGCTATGATAATTTTTACATCAATTCCTTTGATTTTAATCTCATTGATGGTGGGGTTGGAACAGATGTAACAGGCGGTGAGGGTGATGGACTCTATTTTCATGGCTTGTACAGTGGTTCAACCATTGATTTAAGAGCTTTTACTGATAATCAAATAACAAACATTGAAGATATTTACATTGATGATGGCAAAGCCTCAATTTTAAAAATTTCTGCTCTGGCATTAAGAAATTTAGAAGGAAGTTATTTAAGGGATATGGACGGGGATGGCGTTCTGGAATTTGTTTGCTATATATACGCCGATGCTGATTTAGATGAGGTCCAAGTTAATGATGAAGGGTGGTCTTTGACCATCCCTGTTGATACTGGAGATAATGTCTATGCTGGTTATGATTATTATTTATTGAGCGGTACATTATTCACCGCTGATATATGGTTTGCTGTTAATACAGGGACTACTGTGACCTATATCAATCAATCAGGGGGAACAGAAAAAATTAGCCCCGATCGATCCAATGATGAGACGATCATTGTTGAAAATAAGAACCCAATAATAGAGGTTGATGATAGCAATATTAATATTCCTGTCACTGAACCTATCAATGAACCAATCAATTCTGACCCTTTCAGATTTGTCTGTGGCTGTGCTTTATGTGCTTCAAAAGATACAGCAAGCTCGAAATCTGATGTCAACACACTCTCATTGACCAATACTTCTAATCATTTAGATATGACATCAGATCTTTTGATAGTAGAGCATGCACTTGATTATTCTATTCTTCTACCTGAGATTAGTGATTTTGAAATTCAGCAAAGTGCCGCACTTGATGATGCAGAATTGTCTGATCTTTTGATTTCTGATCCTGTAGATGATGACCTGATATTTTTGTTAGAAAACTTTGCAGGGGATGACATTACTACAAAACCAAACAATATAATTACAGAGAATAATCATGATGAGGTTAAGGAATATGATTTATTCATCAATTTTGAAGAGAGTATTTTTCAAGACGATTTCATTTACATTTCAGAGTTAGGTTAATAACTAATTTTTCTAAGAGGCAAATATGAGTAAAGTAAAGATGACAACAGAGAAAGGGGAGATTCACATTGATTTATTTCAAGAGGATGCTCCTAATACCGTAAAAAATTTCACAGATCTTATCGAGAAAGGCTACTACGATGGTTTAACTTTTCACAGAGTAATCCCAAATTTTGTTATTCAAGGTGGTTGCCCACAAGGGACAGGCACAGGTGGTCCAGGTTATCAAATTGATTGTGAGATTAATGATAATAAACATCAAGCCGGAACCTTATCTATGGCTCATGCAGGTAAAAACACAGGAGGCAGTCAATTTTTTATTTGTCATGGCCCTCAACCTCATTTAGATGGTGTGCACACCGTTTTTGGGCATACTGTCAATATGGATATAGTTAATTCTATTGAGCAAGGTGATAAAATATTGTCTGTAACTATAGAGCAGGCTGAATAGAAAACTTTATTTGACTAGTATCGTAGCTAAGGCAAAATGGTTTCTTCTAGCTAGAAACAATGGTGGGCGTAGCTCAGTTGGTAGAGCCCCTGGTTGTGGTCCAGGTGGTCGTGGGTTCAAGTCCCATCGTCCACCCCATTATTTTCCGGGTCGTTAGCTCAATCAGGTAGAGCAGTGGACTCTTAATCCATTGGTTATAGGTTCGATTCCTATACGACCCATTTTCCATATAACAAGATTGTAATTCTCATGGATAAAATATAGGCTTGTTTGTCTTAATTTAATTTGGAGTTGATTCACTTGAAAACAGATATAGAAATAGCAAGAGAGGCAGAGCCTAAAACTATTGATAAGATTGCAAACAAGTTAGGCATTGCAGAGGAATATCTTGAGCGCTATGGTAAATTCAAGTCTAAGGTTGACCTCTCAATTAATGATGAAAAACTTAAGGATTCTAAGAACGGTAAATTAATTTTAGTTACCGCTATATCTCCTACTCCTGCAGGAGAAGGTAAAACCACCACAAGTGTTGGCCTAGTCGATGGGCTTTGCCATATTGGTAAAAATGCAATGATTTGTCTGAGAGAGCCGAGTTTAGGGCCATGCTTTGGAATGAAAGGTGGTGCAGCAGGAGGAGGATACGCTCAAGTTATACCTATGACAGATATTAACTTACATTTTACAGGTGATTTTCATGCCATTGGAGCAGCTCATAATCTTCTTTCGGCACTTATCGATAATCATATTCATTGGGATAATCAGTTAAATATTGACCCTAGAAGAATTACTTGGAAGAGAGTGGTTGATATGAATGATAGATCTTTAAGGGATATTACTTGCGGTCTTGGTGGGATTGGTAATGGTATACCTAGACAGAGTGGTTTTGATATTACAGTTGCTTCTGAAATTATGGCTGTGTTTTGTCTAGCATCAGATATTGAGGATCTAAAAAAGAGGATTGGGAATATGGTTATAGGCTATTCAAGATCCAATGAACCCATAAGAGCAAAACAGCTTAATGCTGATGGAGCAATAACTGTCTTACTAAAAGATGCCTTCCAACCAAACTTAGTACAAACTCTTGAGAATAATCCGGCATTCATCCACGGTGGGCCTTTCGCTAATATTGCACATGGCTGTAATTCAGTTGTTTCAACTAAGCTGGCATTAAAACTTGCTGATTATGTTGTTACAGAGGCTGGATTTGGAGCTGATCTAGGTGCTGAGAAATTTTTTGATATCAAATGCAGAAAATCAGGCCTAAAACCAGATGCAGTTGTTTTAGTTGCGACTACAAAAGCTTTAAAAATGCATGGCGGTATTACAAAGGATAATCTTGGTGCAGAAAACGTAGATGCAGTAAATAAAGGTTGCAAGAACCTTAAAAGACATATTGAAAATATTACAAAATTTGGAGTTCCAGTCATTGTTGCAATAAATGACTATGTAACTGATACAAAAGAAGAACATGCTGCAATAATTAATTACTGTAAAGAAATTGGTGTCGAGTGCAAAATTTCTTCTCACTGGGAAAAAGGAGGCAAAGGCGCATCAGATCTAGCAGAAGAGGTTGCAAAAATTGCTGATTCTAATTCTTCTAAATTTAAACCTTTATATGATAATAAACTCTCTTTGTGGGATAAAACCCAATACATAGCACAAAATATTTATGGTGCCTCAGAAATAATTGCAGATAAAAAGGTAAGAAATCAGTTTAAGAAGTTAGAAGAAGATGGATTTGGTGAATACCCAATATGCATGGCAAAGACTCAATATAGCTTTTCAACAGATCCAGCATTGATGGGTGCTCCATCAGGACATGATGTTCCTATTAGAGAAGTAAGATTGTCTGCTGGCGCAGAATTTATTGTAGTTGTTTGTGGTGAAATTATGACAATGCCAGGATTACCTAAAATACCAGCATCAGAGGGCATCGATATAGATGATGAAGGTTTAATCCAGGGCTTGTTTTAGAGGTTGGTTAATCGATTGGTTCAACGTATAGAACCAGAGTATGATCGACAATCTTGTAACCACTTTTCTTAGCGATTGCGTGTTGTCTTTGTTCAATTGATTCATCTTCAAATTCAATGACTTTACCAGTTTTGACACAAACCATATGATCATGATGACCTATAGGGGTTAATTCAAAAACAGCCTGCCCAGAATCAAAATGATGCTTTATACAAATTCCGGCATCGACAAACTGATTTAATACTCTATAAATGGTTGCAATACCAACTTCATCATTCTTTTTTAAAAGAATTTTATTGATATCATCAGCACTAAGATGACTATTGTTACTTTTTTCTAGGATCGATAGTATAGATTTTCTCGCATGAGTAACTTTTAGACCAGCTGATCTGATTTCATTGTTTGTTTTCATATCAGTATCATATATGCGGTCAAAAATTATTCAAGCTTATCCAGGTTATCAGGGTTACCAGCAGAGGACTCAAAGTGAAATTCTAGTATTCATCTATAAAATTTCTCAATTTTTTACTGAATCTGTGTCATTGATTATTTTCCGGCTTATTTTTGTTGTTAAGAAAATACATTTGGTCTAAGGGTGTAAAAAATATTAGAAAATATTATTTATATGTAATGTGTATGGGAACAAAGAATTTCTTTTAAAATCCTGTAATTAAAGAGACTTCTTTCATTTCTTCTTGAAGTTTTTAATGACAAATTTAAATTAATCATTATTTAATAGCTTTTGTAATCATCTTGTAAAAATCAAAGAATAGTTTAGGATTTGTTTTTAAGGTTTATTTACCTTAAAACATGTTTTTTAAACTATCTAATTAATGAGGGACACGATGTCTAAAAAGATATACGCAACTGTATTATCTGCCTTGTTCATATTTACTACATCCACTTTTGCAGAAGTTGAAACAACTTCTTCAATCAGAGGTGAAGTTAATGTTTCAGGTGCAGTAGTATCAGCAACACATACCCCAACGGGTTCAACAAAATCCAAAACTGCCACAGATGGAGGGTTCTATTTATCCAATCTATTAATTGGCGGACCATATGATATAACTGTTTCAGCGCCAGGTTATGGAACTCAAAGTATCAGTGATGTTTATTTGGTCTTAAATGAAACCACTAATCTTGATGTTACTTTGGTATCAGATAACTTAGAGGAAATTACAGTTACTGCTGCAGCAAATCAGGGATCTATTAGAATGGGATCAGGTACATTTCTTGATCGAGATGCAATTGATGGGATTCCAACAGTCAATAGATCAATCGCTGATATTGCCAAAATAGATCCAAGAGTAACAATAAGCTCTGGTTCCAGTAGGTATTCTGAAATTTCAGTGATGGGACAAAACAACAGATTCAATGACTTTACAATTGATGGCGTTAGCTTTAATGACCCATTTGGTTTGAATGCTAATGGCTTTGGTAGCATGCGTAACCCAATCGGTATGGAATTTGTTGACCAAATGTCGGTTGATGTAACCCCCTTTGATGCCTCAAGAGGCAACACCACAGGTGGGTCCATCGCGACAGTAACAAAATCAGGAACCAATGAATTTCATGGTAGTGTTTTCTTTATCGAACGAGATGAAAGCAATGTGGGTGATTCACCTGACGGTTCTGAATTCCCAGAATTTAGTGAAGAAACTATGGGCTTTACTTTTAGTGGGCCAATCATAAAAGATAAACTCTTTTTCTTTGTTGGTTATGAAGAATTTGAGTCAGCTAGTCCTGCACTTTATGGAACTAAAGACAGTAATGCTCCAATTAAGGCTGATGCTCTTACGACAGCAATGGCTGATCAAATTAAAGGCATTGCAATGAATCGATACAACTATGATCCAGGGGAAATTTCAAACTTTACAACCCCTGAAACCAGTGAAAAAATGATTCTTAAATTGAATGCAAATATTTCAGATGTTCATCGAGCTGTGGTTATGGTCCAACGGGATGAAGATTTATACCCAAGAAAATACAACAGGGGTTCCACAGTCTTTAGTAATAATTGGTATGCGAAACCTCCAATTATTGATCGCGAATCATTCACTCTTTACAGTGATTGGAATGATCGATTATCAACCAAAATTAGATATTCTCATTATCAATTAACAGAAGATGATGCCTCTATAGGTGATCCATTTATGCCAGAAGTGAACATTGAAGTTTGCGATAGTGGTGATTGTGATAATGTCTATCTAGGTGGTGATCGATATCGCGGTGCCAATTTTATTGACATTGATTCTGACTTCTTAAGCTTTAAAGCGACTTATGACTTAGGAGATCATGTCCTCTCAGCAGGGATAGACCGGGATGAAAGCGCTGTCTACAATCTCTTTATTGCTCGGTATAACGGTGAAGTTCAGTTTGATAGTATTGCTGATTTTGAAGCCGGAACATATTCTTATCTAAGGTTCCATACTCCACAAACAGGTATTGCTGATGTGGATAGCGTGGCAGCTAATTTTGATATTGAAAAAACCACTCTCTATGTTCAAGACAGGATTTATCTTGGTGATTTAACGCTTGATGTTGGTCTTCGATACGATCAAGTTGAAACACCTACACTGCCTGTAGCAAACCCTAAATTTGAAGAAAGAAATGGGTTTTCAAATGCTCAGCGATTTGACTATGATTCTGTGCAACCTAGATTTGGCTTTAACTACGATGCTTCAGAATCACTTTTCGGAGACAGTGATCGCATAGTCAGTGCTGAGATCAGAGGTGGTTACGGTAAGTTCATGGGACGTATACCAAGAGTTTGGTACGGTAATGCCTACAGTCGATCTGGTGGCCTTAGTGATTATGTGAAGGTTTATGGTTAGGATTCAACACTGCCTTCGTTCCGCTGTGGTGGCACAGTAGGCCCTATGCCTGCGGGTGATCCGTCGTTCTTCTGGATGGGAGCTTCAAGTAATTATTGTATCCCTTCAAGCCCATATTTTAATGATGCTCAAGTTACTGATCCAAATTTTGAGGCACCTCAAAGTTGGAGAGCGAATTTAGCTCTAGACCTTGTGACAGCTGGCGGTTATGAATTAACTTTCGAGTATAATCATGACTCAGTTGATAAAGCAGTCTTTTACAAAGAGTTAGGTTTAACCCGTGAAGGTACTCTGGCTGATGGACGAGGTATCTATTCACACGGGCCTGGTGATTTCATGTTAACTAATACCGATGAAGGTGGTGCTGAAGCATATTCCTTCTCAGTTAGAAAATCATGGGACATGGGTCTGAGTATGTTTGGATCTTGGTCATCTGTGGATGCCGAGGACGTCTACCCACTAACATCAGCTCAAGCTGAATCTGCTTACGGCTATACTCAAAGATGGGATGGTGAGAATGTACCTGCCGCCAGATCTTCATTTATGGCTGACAGTAAGATAGTGGTTGGCTTGGAATACAGAACCATGCTTTTTGCTGACAATGAAACCAGAATCTCAGCAATTTATATTAAAAAATCTGGTGAGCCCTACAGTGTGACTTTCGATAATGGCAGATACAGTCCGATAGGTGGATCAGGTTATAGTCATTTCAAGGATGATTATTCTCTTGCCTATATCCCAACTGGTGCTGATGATGCTAATGTTATGTTCTCAAGTGCCAGCGTGGCAACTGAAGTAATGAATCATATCAACAGTGGTCCTTTGGCTAAATATAAAGGCACTTATGCTCCTAGAAACGCTTTTGATAACCCAGATTATGACCGATTAGATGTTAGGATCACTCAAGAGATTCCAGCGTTTATGGAAGGTCATAAATTTCTCTTCTACCTTGATCTATTGAATGTTATGAACATGTTTGATGATGAAGAAGGAAGAATATTTGAGTACGGTTACAACACCAGTCGACAAATCATAGCTGACGCTATGGATGATGGTCGCTTTGAAATCAAAGGTGTTGACCCTGATGACAGTCTCTATCTGCAAGATAATGACGGTCAATCTAGGTGGCAAATACAAATGGGATTGAAGTATCGATTCTAATTTAATTTGCTAAGAATAAATAAAGCCGCCCTTTGGGCGGCTTTTTTTGTTATTTTATACCCCTCAATACAATGACTGAGAAATTTAAAAACTGGAACTTTAGAGCACTAATACTCTTACCTATGGTCGCTGTTATTTCTTCAATGATGGCAATCGAGACGGACGTCTACGCGATTTTGACAGTAGGCATTATTAATTTTATTCCAATCCTAATTAGTTACCTTTTTGCTCGTTTTCTTCTAAGCAAAGCATCTAAACTCGAATCCCATATTATTGCAGTTATGAGCCCATTAACAATTTCATTGTGCACTTCTCTTTGGTACTTAATGAGAGTAGTTAACCCAGTTGTATCCTCTCCTGGCATTGAGCACCTAGCAATACCACAAATGATCCTAATTGGAGCCATCGGATTTGGCTTACTTAGCATTCCTTTAGTTTTCATCCTTGAAAAACAATCTTAGTTAGTCTTTACAGTGAACAATTATTTGTTCACTTCTAGTGATCTAGTAAAAAAATATTGTATAATCTCCCGCCTTATTGACTGCTTTTAGGGAAAGTGGCGGAATTGGTAGACGCGCTGGATTTAGGATCCAGTGGGGCAACCCGTGAGAGTTCGAGTCTCTCCTTTCCCACCATTAATTATTTGAGAAGATTATGAGTGAACTAGACATAAAGATTAAAAAACAAAAAGGCTTGAAACGAGAAATTAATGTTTCAGTGCCTTCAAGCCTAGTGGAAGCTAAAAAAAGAAACCGTTTTGAGGAGCTCACTAAAAAAGCGAAATTGCCTGGTTTTAGACCTGGTAAAGCACCATTGAATATCATCCAAAGCCAATACGGAAATCAGGTCAACCAGGAAGTTCTTAGCGATGTTTTAGAGATGACCTATGCCGAAGTCATCCAGGATAAGGAATTAAAGCCCGCAGGCCCTCCTGAAGTCAGTATTGACCAATTTGTAGACGGTAGTGATTTTAAATACACAGCAACCATCGAAGTATTTCCTGAGTTTGAACTAAAAGACGTGGATAAGATTCAGGTTGATAAATACACTTCAACAATCACTCAAACTGACATCAATGAGATGATGGATAATCTCCAGCAGCAAAGAGGGGAATGGAAACCTGTTGAAAGAGAATCACAAAAAGGCGATCAATTGTTAATAGATTTTATCGGTAAAGTTGATGATGAACCCTTTGAAGGGGGCACAGCCAATGATTTTGTCATGCAGTTAGGTTCCGGTCAGATGTTGCCTGAATTTGATGAATCGTTGCAAGGTGTTAAAGCTAACCAAGATGAGGAAATTAACCTCACTTTTCCTGAAGATTATCACCAAAAGGATTTATCCAATAAAGCAGCGGTTTTCTCTGTATCCATCAAAGAAGTCAGAGAAATGGTTCTTGCTGAGATTAATGAAGAATTTGTTAAAGGTTTCGGTGTGGAAAGTGGTAAGCCTGATGATCTCATAAAAGAAATCAAAGACAGTATGGAAAAAGAAAAAGAAAATAAAATTAAAGACAATCTTAGAATCAATCTTATGAATTATTTGAGAGAGAAAAACACCATAGACGTGCCCGAAGTTATGGTCCATAGGGAAGCTCATGCTATGCAGAAGGATTGGATGAGACAGTCGGGTATCGAGGACGAAGAGAAAGCACCATCAATTGATAATTTTGAGAAGATTGCTGGAGAAAGAGTCCATCTTGGTTTGCTTGTAAATGAATTAGTGATTTCAAGAGAATTGAAGTTAGATGATGAAAAGGTTAAAACTAAACTTGAAGATGTAACGAAAGCATATCCTAATGGTGATGAAATACGTAAAATGTATGAACAGAATCCAGAATTGATGGACCAGTTGAAATCCACAGTGATGGAAGACCAAGTGGTAGAATGGCTAACGGAGAGATCCAGCTTTAATGAAAAGGAAATTGAGTTTAAAGAATTAATTAATAATAACCAATGAGTATTGAGCAAGAAAAATTAAGTCTTATCCCGATGGTGGTTGAGCAAACACCTCGAGGTGAACGTGCCTATGATATTTATTCACGTTTACTCAAGGATAATGTAATTTTTGCTGTCGGTCCTATTGAGGATCACATGGCTAACTTAATTATTGCACAGCTGTTATTCCTGGAAAGTGAGAATCCAAGTAAAGATATTTTTCTCTATATCAACTCACCAGGAGGAACAATCACCTCTGGTTTATCAATCTACGATACCATGCAATTTATTAAACCTGATGTAAGCACTATTTGTGTGGGACAAGCCGCAAGCATGGGTGCCATTCTTTTAGCAGGGGGAGCCAAAGGTAAACGATATACCCTACCAAACTCCAGAATGATGATTCATCAGCCAATATCAGGCTTTCAGGGGCAGGCAAGTGATATTGATATCCATGCCAAAGAAGTATTAAAACTTAGGAATAGAGTAAATAGCATCCTTGCACTGCACACAGGGCGTACAGAGAAACAAATTGCAATCGACACCGATCGAGATAATTTTATGGACGCTAATCAATCACTGGAATATGGTTTAATTGATGTTGTTCTTACAGAACGCAATGAAATCAATAAATAACAAAAATAAATGACAGACAAAACAACAAAAAAATCCAAGGACAATAAAATTCTATATTGTTCATTCTGTGGAAAAGGTCAGAATGAAGTTCAGAAACTTATAGCTGGACCTTCTGTTTATATTTGTGAGGAATGCGTTGATTTATGTAATAACATCATTGAAGAAGAGCTTAATGATAATGAGTCTAACCAGGACTTAATTTTATATAAGCCCAAAGAAATTAAGTCATTATTGGATGAGTATGTCATCGATCAAGACACAGCAAAAAAAGTTTTATCGGTTGCAGTCTACAATCATTACAAACGATTAAATGATAAACCTAAGCCTAGGGATAATGATTATGTAGAAATTGGGAAAAGTAACATTCTATTAATCGGACCGACTGGCTCTGGAAAAACGTTGCTTGCTCAAACACTAGCTCGTATTTTGAATGTTCCTTTTGCCATAGCAGATGCAACCACTCTCACAGAAGCTGGTTACGTGGGTGAAGATGTTGAAAATATAGTTCAAAAACTTCTTCAAAATTGTGATTATGATGTTGAGAAAGCTGAAAAGGGGATTATTTATATTGATGAAATTGATAAAATTTCTAGAAAAACAGATAACCCTTCAATTACCAGAGATGTCTCGGGTGAGGGCGTTCAACAAGCATTATTGAAGCTCATAGAAGGAACAAAAGCTTCGGTTCCACCACAAGGCGGTAGAAAACACCCTCAACAAGAATTCATTCAAGTAGACACAGCAAATATACTGTTCATATGCGGTGGGGCCTTCTCAGGTTTGGATAAGGTTATTCAACACAGAACCAATAAGTCAGGGATAGGTTTTATAGCAGAGGTCCGAGATAAAGAAGACAATCAAGATCTTGGTGAGATCTTTGAGAAAGTGGAGCCAGAAGATCTAATAAAGTATGGTTTGATCCCAGAATTTGTTGGAAGAATGCCGGTGGTTTCATCCTTGAAAGAATTAAATCAAGAAGCACTAATTAGAATACTTACAGAACCAAAAAATGCCTTAATAAAGCAATATCAGAAATTATTTGCAATGGAAGACACTAAACTAGAATTTTTACCTGAAGCTTTAGCTACCATCGCTAAGTTAGCCATGAGACGAAAAACTGGAGCCAGAGGTTTGAGAACTATTATGGAAGAGACACTTTTGGACACCATGTATGAAATTCCTTCACACGAAAAAAAGCTAAAAAAAGTTGTGGTTAATGAACAGTTTGTATTGAATAAGTCTAAACCGTTTCTTATTCTTTCGAATGACTCCAACACCAAGAAATCAGAGAAGCAAGCTAAAGTAAGAAAAGCTAAATTAACCGGCACTAAATAACTTTATTTAATTAAATAACAGAATGACTTGAAAATTCTGTTTTTAACCCCATAAATAAACTATGATGATAAAAAATCATTTATGACCATGAGTGAAATCAAAGAAAAAATCTCGTTAGACATTGTTATTGATAAGCCCTTGCTACCATTGCGAGATGTGGTTGTATATCCCCACATGGTGATTCCTTTATTCGTTGGCAGAGAAAAATCAAAGGTTGCACTTGAGCAAGCAATGGCAGAGGATAAAAAAATTCTACTTTCTTCACAAAAACGATCCGATATTGATGACCCACAGATTAATGATATAAACACTGTCGGCACACTGGCAAATATCTTACAACTTGTCACTCTGCCAGACGGAACAGTAAAATTATTGGTCGAGGGTGTATCACGAGTCGATCTTTTAGAAATTCGATCCAATGAATTCTTTAAGGCTGACTATTGCGTTCTCCATGAGCATGGCGATGAACAAGATAAAGATATTGTTGCCTTGAGAAGGACTTTGATATCTCAAGTTGAAAGTTATGTCAGAATCACTAAAAAAGTCCCTGCGGAGGTCGTTAGTACCCTTGCAAACATCAATGAGTCAGGAAGATTGGTGGACACTATTATTGCTCACATGTCATTAAAACTTGAAGAGAAGCAAAAAATATTAGAACAAATTAATATCAAAGAACGACTAGAGTATGTCATTGGTTTAATCGATGTTGAAATCGACATGATTGAGGTTGAGCAGAAAGTCAGAGGTCGGGTTAAGGATCAGATGGAAAAGAGTCAAAAAGAGTATTACCTCAATGAACAGATGAAAGCTATTCAGAAAGAATTGGGTGACCTTGACAATGCCTCAAATGAGCTTGACGAACTTGAAAAGGAAATAAAGAAATCTGGCATGCCTAAAGAGGCAAATGAGAAAGCAACCTCAGAGCTTAAAAAGTTACAAATGATGTCACCCATGTCTGCTGAAGCCACAGTGGTCAGGAATTACCTAGATGTTTTGATAGGGGCACCATGGAAAAAGAAGACCAAAGCAAAAGTTAAGTTAGATCAAGCACAAAAAATTCTTGATGAGGATCATTACGGGTTAAAAACAGTTAAAGAACGAATCACTGAGTACTTAGCGGTGCAACAACGAACTAAAAAACTAAAAGGACCCATTTTATGCTTAGTTGGGCCTCCTGGAGTTGGAAAAACCTCTCTTGGTGCAAGTATTGCTAGATCAACAGGTAGAAAATTTATTCGTATGTCATTAGGTGGCGTAAGAGATGAAGCTGAAATTCGAGGCCATAGAAGAACTTACATAGGGGCTATGCCCGGTAAAATTATGCAGAATTTAAGTAAAGTCGGCGTAAAGAACCCTTTATTTCTTCTTGATGAAATTGACAAGATGTCGATGGACTTTAGAGGAGACCCATCTTCAGCATTGCTAGAAGTTTTAGATCCAGAACAAAATACCACATTTAATGATCATTACTTCGAAGTGGATTACGACCTCTCAGATGTGATGTTTATTTGTACCGCTAATACCTTAAATATTCCTCCCCCGTTATTGGACAGAATGGAGGTTATTAGAATCGAAGGGTACACCGAGGACGAGAAATTAAATATTGCTGACCAGTATTTAGTGAAAAAACAACTGGAAGCTAACGGTCTTCAGGACGATGAGATTAAGATCACAAAAAGCGCAATTCGCGCCATCATTCGCCATTATACTAGAGAAGCAGGCGTTAGAAACTTAGAAAGAGAGATAGCTAAAATAGCCAGAAAAGTAGTGAAATCACTGGTCTTGAAGTCAAAGAAAGAAACTATTCACATTAGGCCCACAGGGATTGATAAGTATTTGGGAGTTCAAAAATTTAAATACGGTATTGCCGAGAAGGACAATCAAGTTGGTCAAGTTACAGGCCTGGCCTGGACTCAGGTTGGTGGGGAGCTTCTTACCATTGAATCAACAGTGGTTCCAGGTAAGGGGAAATTAATTAATACCGGGCAATTGGGTGATGTCATGAAAGAGTCAATACAGGCAGCTTCCACAGTCGTTAGAAGTCGCTCTAAAGGACTAGGCATTAATGAGGACTTTCATCAGAATCTAGATATACACATTCACGTCCCAGAGGGTGCTACGCCTAAGGATGGGCCTAGTGCAGGTATAGCAATGTGCACAGCATTAATCTCTTCATTAACTGAAATTCCAGTTAAAGCAAATGTGGCAATGACGGGTGAAATTACCTTAAGAGGTGAGGTGCTTCCAATTGGGGGTTTAAAGGAAAAGCTTTTGGCTGCCCATCGAGGAAGTATAGACACAGTAGTGATTCCAGAAGAAAATGCAAAAGATTTAGTTGAGATCCCTAAAAACATTAAAGAAAAGCTCAACATCATTCCAGTTAAATGGATAGATCAAGTGTTGGAAATTGCCCTTGAAAGAATGCCAGAAATTAAACTTTCTCAAGCTAAAGATCCGCAAACACCTAAAAGTAAATCGACAACTGAGAAAAACCTACCTCATTAAATATCTCAAAATAATTGAAACCCTTTGTTGACAAGGGTTTTAAAGGACTGGTATAAATTGTATGTCTAAACTCTGTGAGATTAGACAACAATGATTCATTAATCTCTTATTAGAAACTAATGAATTGAACTTTAAATACACATATAAGGATGTATAACATGAATAAAGGTAATCTCATTGATGCAATAGCAGCAAGCACAGGACTTTCAAAAGCAGACGCAGGTAGAGCAATTGATGCAACTACTTCAGCAATAGCTGGCGAATTAGCTGGAGGCGGTTCAGTTGCACTAGTTGGTTTCGGAACATTCTCAGTTAGCCATAGAGCTGCAAGAATGGGTCGTAACCCAGCAACAGGTGAATCAATTCACATTAATGCAAGTAATGTACCTAAGTTTAAAGCTGGTAAAGCTCTGAAAGAAGCTTGTAACTAGGCCTTATTTAATAAGAAGGTTGTAGCTCGATTTATCGAGCTCAATCTTCTTTTCACTTTAAGAGTAGCTAATACTCGCATCTTTTTAATCAATTACTGTCATCAAATTAAATTTAAGTTACCGTTTATCTAATATTTTGGGTCAGAATTATGGTTAAATCAAAACACCTCCTGATCGTTTACCACTCGCAATCTGGTACAACCAGTGCTATGGCTG
>CAYQEV010000032.1:15023-17535 GCA_964416745.1 uncultured Woeseia sp. | reverse complement strand
TCACTTCATCGCCTGCAGTTTAATGATTAATTTTTCTCGGAAATTAGAAAAAGTTTGGTACAGCAATAAAAAACCTTCTTATTTACTTATAATTTTATCTAAGTTTTTTTCTTTAATAGTTAACATCAGATCTTCACTCTATAAATCTGGGCTTTTAAAAATAAGGAAAGTTGAAGTGCCGGTTATCGTAATAGGAAATTTAACCGCAGGCGGGACCGGAAAAACTCCTCTCACAGTTTTATTATCTGAATTCTTTCATGAAAATGATTATAAAAAAAAAGTTGGGATTATTTCAAGAGGCTACAAAGGCAGAAGAAGCAGTAAAGACCCATATATTCTTTCCGAGAATGATAATGCAATAGATTTTGGTGATGAGGCTGTTTATTTATCAAGAAGACTATCTAATGCAATGGTTTGTGTGTGCAAGGACAAGTATAGGGCAGCACAGATGTTGGTTAAATCAGGGGCTGAAATCATTATTTCTGATGATGGATTGCAGCATTATAAGTTGGGAAGAGATTACGAAATTGCAGTGGTAGACGGATCAAGATTATTAGGAAATCAATATCTCCTTCCGGCTGGTCCATTGAGAGAGAACATAAGCAGATTAGACGATGTTGATCTAGTGCTTCTGAACGGTGGTTACGAAGCATACAGTAATTGGGAAAATCATCTCCATAGCGCAGGTATGTGGAATATTACAGCAGTCTTCAATTTTACTATTAATAATAAGGTCTTATTTAACTTGAATGATAATAGCAAACATAACCTTAGCGAATTTACAGGTAAAACGGTTCAGGTTTTGGCGGGTATAGGCAATCCAGAGAGACTCTATAAAGATATCGAAAAACACGGAATCATTGTTGCACCTATAGAAATAGAAGATCATGGTGTTGTTGATATAAATATTTATTCAGACGATGTGACGCCACTTTTTATGACCCCTAAGGATGCAGTGAAATACAATAAACCCTTTCCCAAAAACGCCTTTGTTCTTGATCCATTTATAGAAATAGGGGAAGACAATGGAGATGAATATGCATTTTTTACTTTATTTGATGACTTATGAGTTTTTCAATCGTAATACCTGCTAGATATGCTTCCAAAAGGCTTCCAGGCAAAGCACTTAAAGATATCAATGGTAAACCCATGATACAAAGGGTTCATGAAGCTGCTCTTGGCAGTCAAGCAAGTGAGGTTATTGTTGCCACTGATTCGGAGAAGATAAAAGAAGTTTGCAATCAATTTGGAGCTGAATGTTTAATGACTAAGCAGCAACATCGTTCCGGGACAGATAGAGTGAATGAAATAGCCGAAATACTGGATTGGCCCAATGAGCAGATTATAGTTAATCTCCAAGGTGATAATGCGTTGATGCCAAGTGAAAATATAGATCAAGTTGCAAAGCTATTATTTGATAATCCCTCATATTCAATTGCAACGTTGGCGACTAACTTTCTTTCTAAAGATGAGGAAGAAGATAGAAATGCAGTGAAAGTATTTATTAATAAAGAAACAAATGAAGCCATCACTTTCAAAAGAAATCTAAAGGACTATGATAATCAATCGGTCAATTATTCGAGGCATATAGGTATATATGCATACACTAGATCATCTTTGAGAACTTTCAGTGATAGTGACCCCTCTATTGATGAGAAAGAGGAAAAGCTTGAACAGTTAAGAGCTTATGGCCTCAAATTAAGAATCATTGTAGGAAAAGCGAGTGTAACACCAGGTCCAGATGTGGATACTTATGATGATTTATTATTGGTAAATTCAATTTACAACAAGACTAAACAATAACAATGGAAAAGTCAGATCAGCATAAAATACTATTTGTTTGTATGGGCAATATTTGTCGATCACCATCGGCAGAGGGTATCTTAGTAAATAAAGTCAAAACTGAAGATATTGACAAGGAATTTATCATAGACTCATGTGGAACACATGGTTATCACGAAGGTCAAGGGCCAGATTCGAGATCCATTGAAGTAGCTTTACTTAGAGGTATAGATATAAGACATCAAATCTCTAGAAGAATTGAAACAAAAGACTTCGAGTTCTTTGATCTTATTCTGCCTATGGATAATTATAATCTTGAGTTTCTAAAAAATATTTCAGATCCTATTCATCACCATAAGATATTGTTGTTTTTAGAGTTTAGCCAACAATCAGATTATATCGAAGTTCCAGACCCTTATTATGGTGGTGATAGTGGGTTTGAAATAGTTCTAGATCTTTTAGATGAAGCTGCTGAAGGGCTAATAAACCATTTAGTAAATAATTAAAAAATATTATTTTGGTGGAACAATATCTTCCCAAGGTAAGACTTTATCTGCATTAGCTATTTTTTTTGTAGCTTTCTTAGCAGGTTCCTTTTTAGGAGTCTTAGCAATTTTGTTAGGTTGTTTGTTAGTTTTCTTATCAGGCGATTTTTTTTGACTTTCTTTAATGTCCTTATTTTTAGGATTAGCTGTTTTTGTTGTTGTCTTGGCTTCTTTCACTGACGAAG
>CAYQEV010000032.1:0-14923 GCA_964416745.1 uncultured Woeseia sp. | reverse complement strand
TTTCTTTGGAGAAGTAGTTTTTTTAGTTTTGCTGGCTGGACGCTTCTTGCTCGTTGTTTTTTTCTTATTGGCAAAGTTTTTACTTGCATTAGGTTTTTTAGTCTTTGAATGAGATGATTGTTTTCTTCTTGTATTTTTGGAATGTGGTTTTTTTGCTCTTCTTTGATTATTTCTATTCTTTCCAGGAGCCTTTGTTTGTTTCTTTTTAGGAGTGGGTTTCTTAGCTGATAGTATCCAAAACTTTAACCTATCAATTAAAGTCGGCCCTTTCATGTTGTCTACATCCCAAGCAGTTATAGGTTCTTGTTCATTTACTTCTTCAGTTTTTTCAACTGCCGCCTTATTTTTGTTTGCATTAGGCCGTAAATCTTTTTCTGAAACACCAAAGCTTGGTTTTCCGTATGTTGCGGTTGTAGAGCCATCTTCACGGACCCTTTTTATGCTAAAATTGACACTTGATAGATCTGGATTAGCTTTTAAAACAACATCAATTCCTTCTCTTTCTTCAATATCATTAATCCATTCTCTTTTTTCATTCAAAAGATAATTTGCAGTATCTGATGGAATATCTGCTATTACACTTTTTGTTTTTTCCTTTCTGGCTTCTTCGCCAACTAATCTTAGGACTGATAATGCTAAGGATTCTGTGCTTCTAACTTTTCCTATACCGCTACAATTTCGACAAATACCATAAGCTGAATCATCAAGAGAAGGCCTTAGTCGTTGTCTTGACATTTCCAATAGCCCAAATCTTGAAATACCACCTACAGAAACTCTAGCACGATCAATTCTTACAGCTGCTCTTAGGGTATTTTCAACTGCTCTTTGGTTTTTATATTGCCTCATATCTATAAAGTCGATGACAATTAAGCCGCCTAAATCTCTCAATCTGCATTGCCTAGCAATTTCTTCAGCTGCTTCTAAGTTGGTTTGCAAAGCTGTTGCTTCAATACCAGATGCTTTAGTAGATTTACCTGAATTAATATCAATAGCCACGAGAGCCTCTGTGTAATCAATCACTACTGAGCCCCCTGAGGGAAGTGACACTTCATTTGAATAAGCGGATTCAATTTGGTTTTCTATTTGGAATCGAGTGAATAAAGGTGTGGGCTCTTTATAATGTTTTAATTTTTTTAAATTCTTAGGTGTAATTTGTTTAACATACTTTTCTGCATCATCAAACGTCGCGTCATCGTCAATTACAATTTCACCAATGTCATCTTCTAAATGATCTCTCATTGCACGAACAATAAGATTATTTTCTTGAAAGATAAGTGAGGGAGCATTAACTTTTAAAGCTAGTTTCTTAATTGCATCCCATATCCCAACGAGATAATTTAAATCCCACTGTAATTCAATTGAGGCTCTTCCCACGCCTGCAGTTCTAATTATCATGCTGTTTCCATCTGGGATTTCTAAGTTGGAGAGACTTTCAAGAGTCTCGTTTCGTTCTTTGCCGGTAATTTTCCTTGAAACACCTCCGCCTTTAGAGCTATTAGGCATCAAGACAATAAATCGTCCTGCAAGACTTAAATACGTGGTTAGTGCAGCACCTTTTGTACCGCGCTCTTCTTTAACCACTTGGACTACAATTTCTTGTCCTTCCTCAAAAAGATTCTTAATGTTATGTTTTTCACCAGGTATTGGTTCAGAAAGATAGTATTCACGAGAAATCTCCCGATAGGGTAAAAACCCATTTCTTGTAGAACCAAAGTCAACAAATACAGAATCAAGGCTGGGCTCTATTCTTGTAATCTTACCTTTGTATATGTTGTTTTTTTTCTGTGACTTGGATGAAAGCTCGATATCTAAATCATATAACTTCTGTCCATCGACCATTGCAACTCTCAACTCTTCTTGTTGAGTTGCATTAATTAGTATTCGTTTCATAGTTACCTCAATGTTTAGGCAACAGGATAGAAATATTTTCTACTTCGATTGGTTTCTAGACATCCTATGATATCTAGTATGTTTTTTCTCAATAACTCTTATAAAACTTTAGTTTTTACCAACAAAGATGTTTCTATCTAATTGTCTTTGTTTAAAAAATTCTTACTCACTCTGTGAGTATGTATGTGGAATTATTTCCACTTTTTTATTATTAAAAGTGATTATCTTTCATAAATAATCAATAATTTAGACTGGAGTATAGCAGAGTTATCTCAAAATCAGCAAGAATCAATTATTAATTATATATATATCAATAATATATGAATAATCTAAAAGAAAAAAATAAGTTTCAAATAGATGATGCTTCTGAAGGTATGAGGTTAGATAACTATCTTCTTAAAACAATCAGGGATGTTCCTAAATCAAAAATTTACAGCATTATTAGAAAAGGAGAAGTTAGGGTTAATTCCAAGCGAGTGAAGCCCCTGTATAAATTAAAAATAGATGATCTTGTTAGAATTCCACCTAATTTAATTAAAAATCGAAGCCAGAAAAAAAAATCATCGATTAAATATAAAGATCTTGATTGGATTGATGACATTATTATTCATGAAGATAAAGCCTTTCTAGTATTGAATAAGCCTAGCGGTATTGCGGTTCATGGAGGTAGTGGTGTTAGCAGTGGGTTAATTGAGCTTCTCAGAGCACATAGAGACAATAATAAAGAAGATCTTGAATTGGTTCATCGATTGGATAAGGAAACAAGTGGGTGTTTGTTAATATCAAGAAAAAGATCAAAATTAAGATTGCTCCATAAATATTTTAGAGATGGAAGAGTTGAAAAAACATATTTAGGGTTATTAATGGGTAGTTTTAAAAAAAAGAGCTTTTTAGTTGATCAACCATTAAAGATTAATAGGGATAATAATCAAAGAAAAGCTGTTCCTGATAAGCATGGTAAGAGGGCTATCACCGAATTCAATTTAGTCGAAGAATTTAATAATTGTGCATTATTTCAAATAAAACCTATAACAGGGAAGACTCATCAGATTAGAGCTCATGCAAATTTTATTGGTAAACCACTTGCAGGGGATCAAAGATACAATCCAAAGCCAGACTGTTTAGAAAATGTTGGATTGAAAAGATTATTTTTACATGCAGCATCAATTTCTTTTCCATTACCAAATGATTCTGAAAAGAAGATCACTATAGAGTCAAATTTAGGAAAGGAATTAATTAGTGTTATTGCTAAATTAAGAGTCTAGTGTATTTAATAGCCATTGAATTGGTAACCCAATAATAGCTTCTTCGTCTTCAGTTTGTACTTTATAGATAAGCTTTCTGAACAGCCTTGATTCCATTTTTACACCAGCTGTTGTATTTAAGTTCTCTTCTGAATCTAAGTAGTTTTTAAGCATTTGATCATTAAAATCTTTGAACGAGATTGTGGTGATATCAATATGATGGTATTGGAGGTTTTCATTTTTATTAATTAATGCAATCCCAGTAAAAAATATAACATCTTCTTTTGAAAACTTTTTTATCGTATTAAAGGCGTCTTCATAATTCATGGGTTTCCCGAGTATAGTGCCCTTAAATGAGGCAACCTGATCTGATCCAATGATAAAACTATCAGGTTCGCTATTAGATATCTTTTTAGCCTTTGATAACGCTAACCTCAATGACAAATCTTTAGCAGATTCTTTTTTTCTAGGTGTTTCATCAACATCTGGGATCCGTGTTGAAAAATTTTTTATGTATTTTTTAAGTAGTCTGGATCTATAAATAGAACTTGATGCTAGAATGATATTGTTCTTTTTAATACCCTCGTTCATTAGTGATTAATAATCTGAAAAGCTTTTTTGATAAAATATTGATGAATTATATAGTTGCATAGGTAATGTTTAAACAAATATTAAGTTTTAAAGAAATATCTGATTTGTCTCAAAAAAAAGCAAATCTCATTAAGGCTTACCCTGCAAACTCATACATAAGACTCGGTGAAATGCTTATTAACGATAATGATGAGTATAAAAATGAAATATCTATAAACCTGCAGTTTAGTCAAAATTCATCTTTACAACCTCTTCTGGAAGGCAAGGTAATTGTCAATCTAAGTTTAAAGTGTCAACGATGTCTTGGGCCTATTGATTGGCAAGATAAAATTATTATTTCTATTGTGTTTGATGAAGATAAGAATGAACAAGCAAACAATCAATCTCAAATTGATAAGATAGAAATAGGAGATGAAGGTATTTCAATACAAAAAATTGTTGAAGATGAGATATTGTCGACAATGCCAATGTCAGTAATGCATAAAAGTATTGAATTATGTGAAAATATAGATACCTTAAGCATGTTTTTATCAACTTCATTGGATAAAACAAAAGAAGAAAGTAAAAATAAACCGTTTTCAGAACTTTCTGACATGATGAACAAAGATCATGAGGAATTCTGAGGGAGATTAAAATGGCAGTACAAAAGAAACGAAAAACCAGATCAAGGCGAGATATGAGAAGATCGCAAATTAAGGCAAAGAAGCCTGCTATATCTAGTGACCAAAACACTGGCGAAAATCATCTCAGGCATAATATCAGTCCCGAAGGTTTCTATCGTGGTAAACAAGTTATATCAGTAAAAGATAAAACAAGTTCAGACGAAGACCAAGAGTAAGAGCTTACCTTTGGATAATTTAATATCAATTGCTCTCGATGTAATGAGCGGAGAGAAAGACCCACATGCGTCTGTAGCAGCCTCTATTGACCTACTCGCAGAAAGAAATGATGTTCACCTTCACCTCATCGGTAACCAAGAGAGAATTGAACACTTCTTACCAAACAAGATCAACGACAGGATAACAATTCATCACACTGACGAAGTTATTACTATGAAAGATTCTCCAATGGATGTCTTAAGGAGAAAAAAGAATTCTTCCATGAGGCTGGCTGTTGAAATGGTAGCAAAAAATCAAGCTGATGCTTGCGTGAGCTCAGGGAATACTGGTGCTCTTTTAGCTATATCAAAATATCTTTTAAAAACCATTCCAACCATCAGTCGTCCTGCATTAGTTAAGTCTATACCCACGATAAAAAGTTTTACCTACATGTTAGATTTAGGCGCTAATTCTAATTGTTCAGCTGAACAGCTGATGCAATTTGCAATGATGGGTTCGGTTATTGCAAAAGAAATAAAGGGGATTGATGCACCAAAGATTGCTCTATTAAATATAGGACATGAAAGAATCAAAGGACATGAAGTTATTAAAGAAGCTGCAAATCTACTTGAAGCATCTAAATTAAATTATGTCGGTTTTATTGAGGGCAATAACATCGTGCAGGATATAGCCGATGTTGTGGTCACGGATGGATTTACAGGAAATATTGCTGTCAAAACCATGGAAGGGACTATAAATATGCTTACTGCCTTTATGAATGAGTCATTCCAATCTAACAATTATAATAAGGTTACTTCATTTATCTCAAAACCAGCAATCAATAACTTTAAGTCTAGAATAGATCCAAGGCGCTTCAATGGTGGTTTATTACTTGGATTGAATGGAGTCGTGGTTAAAAGTCATGGCGCATCAGATTCATTTAGTTTTTATCATGCGTTACACACAACCATAGATGAAGTTGAAAAAAATATAGTTTCTAAATTGATTTCTGCTTTCTAATAGAGATACTTAAATCATGTATTCAAGAATAATTTCTGTAGGTAGTTACCAACCTGATAATATCGTTACCAACGAGGAGTTAGAGCGAAAAGTTGATACCTCAGATGAATGGATTAGATCTAGAACTGGTATTGAGAGTAGGGCTATAGCAAAACCAGATCAGGCCACTTCTGATCTTGCAATTCTTGCAGCTGATGCAGCTATAAAAAAATCTGGGATCACAAAAGATGAAATAGATCTAATAATAGTAGGCACTTGCACTCCTGATGTCGCTACACCTAATGTTGGAGTAATTATTCAAGAATCACTAGGACTGAATAGCTGCCCAGCATTTAGCGTTGAGGCTGCTTGCAGTGGATTTATTTATGCATTAAATATAGCTAATAAATTCATTCTCTCAGGTGAATCAAAGTGCGCTCTGGTGGTAGGGGCTGAAACATTATCTCGAATCACAGATTGGAACGATAGAAACACTTGTGTTTTATTTGCTGACGGAGCAGGAGCTGCAATATTAAAACCGTCAGAAGACACAGGAATTATATACTCTGAGATAAGTGCTGATGGTAGTTATTCTGATTTATTATATGTTCCTTATGGAACATCAAGGAAACCAATTAATGAAAAAGAGAATGATTACTTTCTGCAAATGAAGGGCAATGAGGTCTTTAAAGTTGCAGTTAAAAAATTGGAATCTATAGCTATAAATACGATGAAGGAAAATGACTTAACTTCAGATGATATTGATTGGTTTATTCCTCATCAAGCGAACATACGAATTATCCAAGCAGTAGCCAAACGATTAGATATGCCCATGGAAAAAGTAATAGTAACTCTTTCTGAACATGGCAATACATCTGCAGCGTCCATCCCATTAGCACTCGATGAAGCCATTACTGATGGGAGAATATCAAAGGGTGATAGAATTTTACTACAAAGCTTTGGTGCTGGTTTTACTTGGGGCACAGTTTTGCTTACACTTTAAATGATCAGAATAAAAAGCTTTCTCCTAATCCATTTATCATTTTTTGCTGCAACTAATTTGTTAGCAGCTAGTGTTTATGAGTTTAATAAAACAATTCAAACATTCGGAAATAATGAATTTATTAACGCAGTCTATGAGGACACACTTGTAGATATTGCAAGAAAATATAATCTCGGCTTTAATGAAATTATTAGAGCAAATCCTAATGTTGATAAGTGGTTACCTGGCGAAGGTACAATTATCAAGATCCCAGCGCAACACATTATACCTAAAGGGTTCTCAGAAAAAGGGATAACCATTAATTTATCAGAATTTAGAGGTTACTTTATTAAGGATAATAAATTAATTACTTTCCCAGTTGGTTTAGGTCGAATGGATTGGAAAACCCCTCTTGGTATCTCAACCATTGATTTGAAATTAGAAAAACCTGCTTGGTACCCTCCAAAATCAGTCAGAGATGAATATAAAAACCAAGGAAAGTTTTTACCTGCAGAGGTTTTACCAGGGCCTGATAATCCTCTAGGTGAACTCGCAATGAGGATTTCAATTCCAGGTGGTTATTTTATACATGGCACCAATAGGCCGGACGGAGTTGGTATGGAGATATCACATGGGTGTATTCGCTTATTTCCAGAAGATATAGATTATATTTTTCAACTTACTGATATAGGAACAGAAGTAATAATTCTTGATCAACCAATTAAAATAGCAAGAATAGAAAATGATATTTATCTGCAGGTGCACCCAAGTTACAGCACTCAGTACGATTACGACTTAGACAAATTAAGAATACAAATAGAATTATTGATCAATAATGAGACAGAGTTGATAGAAATTAATTGGGATACAGTTGAAAACCTTCTGAAAGAACAGAATGGTTTAGCAACGAAGGTAACGATTTGAAAATAAGTTAAAAAATATAGCGTTATTTTTTAGCCTGATCTCTTTCCCATATTCTTTCAGCTTTTTCCATGTCATCTTGAGCTTGTTCTGCAACCTCTTGGATTTCTTCTTGGGTTGCTATCTCCTCTTTTAGATCCTCAATTTCATTTTGTAAATTTCTATTTTGTATCTGTGAATAACAGCCCACTAGAAAAAACAATGTTATTAAGGCTAAAAATGTTTTAGTTTTGTTAACAAGTACCATGCGTCCATAACTCCATAAATTTAAAAATATTTTCTATAAGTTTCTACTAAAGTGCAAAAAAGAGCAATAATTTAGCTTTCTCTAAAAACAATTCTGCCTTTAGATAAGTCATAAGGACTAATATCTACAATGACTTTGTCTCCAGTCAGAATTCGTATATAGTTTTTTCTCATCTTTCCTGATATATGTGCTGTGATTATATGCCCATTTTCAAGTTCGACTCTGAAAACTGTATTTGGAAGTGTCTCTTTGACCACTCCATTCATTTGTATTGCTTCTTCTTTTGCCATGTCTAAGTAATTTTAAGTGTTATAAGTTTAAAACAAAATTAGTTTAAATCATCCAAGTATTTTTCTGCATCAAGTGCAGCCATGCATCCGCTGCCAGCTGAGGTCACTGCTTGTCTATAAATTGGGTCAGCTACATCACCCGCTGCAAAAATTCCATTTACACTTGTTTGCGTTGAAAATCGATTATTTGATTTATCTAAGACAATATAGTTAGAGTCATCCAATTGAATCTGATTATTAAAAATCTCTGTATTTGGGTTATGGCCAATTGCAATAAAGACACCTTGAACACTAAGAGCAATATCCTCACCCTCGTTATTAAGATCATTTAACAGAATGCCGTTAACGCCTGACTCATCACCTAAAACTTCTTTTAAGGTATGACTCCAGAGTATATCAATATTACCTTTGCCTTTTGTTTTCTCAAAAAGTTTATCTTGTAACATTTTCTCAGCCCTTAATTCATCTCTGCGATGAATGAGAGTTACTTTTTTTACAATATTAGAGAGATAAATAGTTTCTTCAACAGCAACGTTACCTCCGCCTACAACAACTACATCCTGATCTTTATAAAAGAAGCCATCACATGTGGCACAAGCGGACACACCCTTGCCTTTATAAGTTTCTTCACTTTCGAGACCAAGGTATTTGGCGGTTGATCCTGTTGAAATAATAATCGCATCTGCTGTGTATACTTTGTTACCAGCAAAAAGTTTATATGGACTACTTGAAAAATCTGTTTTTTCAATATGATCATAAATAATTTCTGTTTCAAATCGTTCTGCATGTTTCATCATACGATCCATTAGTGCAGGGCCTATAAGCCCTTCTGGATCACCTGGCCAATTTTCAACATCAATTGTAGTCATCAGCTGTCCGCCAGGTTCGGAGCCAGTAATTAAAGTTGGTTTTAAGTTAGCTCTGGCAGCATAAACTGCAGCAGAATAACCAGCAGGACCTGCTCCTAGGATAATTAATTTTCTATGTTCAGTTGTAGTCATTTAGAAAAGTGTGTTGTTAGATTTTCCATAAAGAATCATAATATTGCAAACAACTATCAAAACTCTGTATTAAAACTATATATTGCAAGTTACTTTAAGGAATTATTATTTCAATAAATAAAGTCAAAAAACTAATAAGTAAGATCACAATTCTAAAAGAATCGGTGGTGATTGTCTTATTTTCTTTTTCTTTAATTCTGTTTCTCTCTCTCATTACATACAGCGAGAACGATCCAGGATTTAATACCACCGGTAATGGTCAAGATATAAGTAATTTTATAGGACTCATTGGGGCTTATTTTGCTAACACTGCCATTACTTTTATGGGAATATCCAGTTACTTTTTGCCACTTTTATTTATTTCGTCAGCTGTTGGTTTAGTTAAATCTGACAATACAAAATCGAATAAAGAGATACTGATTATTAAACTGATATCTTTCTTTTTTGTCTTTATCACCACCTGCACACTTGCATCGATACACTTCATAGTTCCTTCGATGCCTGAAGGAGCAGGGGGTATTTTGGGTATGATTATGGCCTCCTTTTTTATCCAAGGGTTGAATGTTGTTGGGACTTCACTGTTGATGTTGGCTCTATGGTTTTCTTTTTTACCCTTATTTATTGGTTTTTCTTGGTTGAAATTAATTGAGGTTATAGGAACTAGTGTTATCAAGGTATGCAGCCTTCTTTATAAGCTTTTATCTCGATTAGTCGAGCACTTAAAATCATTGCTTTCTAAACCAGTAAGCATAAACATTAAACCTAAGTCTATTAAGAGCAAAATAGATAAAAAATTACCTGAAAAAGAAGAACAGGATAAGGTATCCAAACCAAAAATAGAAAAAACTGCGCCCCCAATTGAAGAAGGTAAAAAAGCAAGCACAGAAAGACAGTCTAAATTATTTGATACTTCATCAGATTCATTATTGCCTAACTTAGATTTACTTGATGAAGCGTCAAATGAAAAATACGGTAATTCACAGGAATCCTTAGAGGCACTCTCAAGATTACTTGAATTAAAATTAAAAGACTTTGGGATTGATGCAACAGTTGAAGAAGTTCTACCCGGACCTATTGTCACTAGATTTGAAATTAATCCTGCTCCTGGAGTAAAGGTAAATCAAATTAGTAATCTATCAAAAGACTTGGCTAGATCCCTTTCTGTGTCAAGTGTCAGAATTGTTGAAGTCATTGAAGGTAAATCTTTTATTGGTATAGAGGTTCCTAATGATAAAAGAGCTTTAGTTGTTCTAGGTGAGATATTACGTTCTAAAACTTTTGAAGAGATGTCATCACCACTCTCAATTGCTTTAGGAAAAGATATAGCAGGTAATCCAATAGTTGCAGACTTACAAAAAATGCCACACTTATTGATTGCAGGAACGACTGGCTCGGGTAAATCTGTTGGTATTAATGCCATGATTATCAGTCTGCTTTATAAGTCAACACCGAAAGATGTCAGGATGATACTTATTGACCCTAAAATGCTCGAACTATCAGTCTATGGAGGGATACCACATCTTTTATGCCCCGTTGTAACTGACATGCGCCAAGCTGCTAACGCACTTCGTTGGTGCGTCGTCGAAATGGAAAGACGTTATAAATTAATGTCTAGCTTAAAGGTTAGAAATTTAAAGGGCATGAACACAAAAATTGAAGAAGCAATAAAGTCTGGTAACCCTATTGAAGATCCGCTCTTTGATGTTGAGAATGCTATTAAGTTAGGCGAGAGCACTGACATACCCCATTTAGAGCCTTTACCTAATATTATTGTTGTTGTTGATGAATTGGCAGACATGATGTTGACAGTTGGGAAGAAGGTTGAACAACTTATTTCTCGTTTAGCAGCTAAAGCTAGAGCCTCAGGCATACACATGATTATTGCCACTCAAAGACCTTCAGTTGATGTTATTACAGGCTTAATTAAGGCTAATATACCAGCTAGGATAGCATTCCAGGTTTCAGCAAAAGTTGATTCAAGAACAATCCTTGATCAAATGGGAGCAGAAAGTCTTTTGGGTAATGGTGATATGTTATATATAGCACCCAGCTCTTCTACGCCATTTAGAGTTCATGGTGCGTTTGTATCAGATGAAGAAGTGAATCGTGTTTCATCTGACTTACAATTAAAGTCCCAACCTATTTTTCTTGATGAAGTAACTTCTGGTCAAATTGAAGAGAGTTCTGTTGGAGAGCAAGGCTCTGGTAATGATGATACTGAAACAGACCCGTTATTTGACGAAGCAGTTCAACTTGTCACTGAGTCAAGAAATGCTTCAATCTCATCAGTCCAAAGAAAACTTAGAATTGGCTATAATCGCGCTGCCAGGATTGTAGAGAAAATGGAAGAGATCGGTATTGTTAGTGAACTTGAATCCAATGGCAGAAGAGAAGTTATAGCCCCACCACCTCCAGAAGATTAATTAAATTTCTATGAAAATAATTCAATTATTTCTTCTTTTCTTGTATCTATTATTCCTACCAAAAACCTCATTGGGCAATGATTTTAATGTTGTTGATTTTTTTAATAACATTGACACTATGCGTGCTGAATTTACCCAAATAAATAAAGGTGTCTCTTCCACTAGTGCAATTCAAGGATCAGGTGAAATTTTCCTGGAAAAACCTAATAAGCTGTTTTGGGAAATGCTTGAACCCTATAGAAAAACAATGGTAATCAACGGTTCAACCATGATTTTTTATGACGAGGATTTAAATCAAGCGCTAATTTCTGATTATATTAAAGACAACAACAGTTCATGGATTAACCTTTTTATGGAAAGTAAATACAGCAATGACGCACAACTTATAAAAGAACAGACACTAATAGGTGATCAGTATTATGTTAGTTTTATGATCGATGATTTCCGTGATCAATACAAAAGTGTGATATTTGTATTCCAAAATGAACGATTAAATAAAGTAAAACTTGAAGATTTAAGTTCTCAAACTATTGAAATTGAATTCACTGCATTTGAAATAAATCCAATAATAAAAGAAACCCTCTTTAACTTCACTGTTCCGCAATCAGCTGATGTTATAGATCAACGGGGAGAATAGAGTTGATTAGATCCTTATCAAGACCTACACAATATTTATTAACCTTTTTTCTATTGTTGCTTACAGCCACTTTGCATTTTATAAATCCGCCCTCAATTGAAGTGAGTCCAATGTTTGGAATCGATAAGTTTTTACATTTTCTTATGTTTTTTTCATTAAGTCTTTGGTCATGTTTTGTTTTTTCTAGAGAGCGAATAAAGTTGTTTATTATATTTTTAATACTTTATGGATTAATGCTTGAATTGATGCAAATGGCATTTTTTCCTTTGAGGTCTTTTGAATGGATGGACTGGTTATTTGATGCATTGGGTGTACTGGTTGGTTTTTTTACTTTCACTAAAAAGCTATAATCACTTTTATAGGTAGCTCAATAAAATAAATAATCATGATTGATCCAAAATTAATTCGACACGAAACCCAGATAGTCTTAGATAGTCTTTCAAAAAGAAAAAATGATTTTGAACTTGATGATTATCTATTGGCAGAAGAAGCTTCAAGAAAAATACAAACAGAGGTTGAAAATCTTAGATCAACTAAAAATAAACTTACTAAAAAAATAGGTTCTTCACAGTTGGATGAAAAAGCCAAAGGAAAGATTGTAGATGAAGTTCATGAAATCAATGATTCCCTTAAGGATTCAGAAGCAAAATTAGAGGGTCTTTCAGTAGAAGTGAGAGATCTTTCTCTTCAATTACCTAATATACTCCATGAATCAGTACCCGAAGGCGATGATGAAAACGATAATGTTGTAATTAGGGAACGGGGTGAGATAAGAGAATTTAGTTTTGAGCCTAAAGATCATACTCAATTGGGAGAAGAGAGTGGCCGGATTGATTTTCAGTCAGCATCAAAGATATCTGGATCTAGGTTTGCAGTAATTATTGATAGATACGCACAATTGCATAGATCATTAATACATTTTATGCTCGATGTTCAAACCAATGTTAACGGTTACACTGAATATTATGTTCCAAGCATCATTCGTTCAGAATGTCTCGAAGGGACAGGGCAACTACCAAAGTTTGCTGAAGATCAGTATAAGATTGAGAATGACGATGATCTTTATCTAATCCCAACAGCTGAAGTACCGCTCACTAATTTAGTCAGAGAATCAATCATAGAAACAAAACAATTACCGATTAAAATGGTTGCTCATACACCTTGTTATCGTCAAGAAGCCGGGTCTTATGGTCAGGATACTAGAGGCATGATCAGGCAACATCAATTTGAGAAAGTGGAATTAGTTCATATTGTGAAACCTGATGAATCTTACCAAGCTTTAGAAGAATTAACTGAAAATGCAGAATCAATTCTCATTAAATTAGGGTTACCCTATCGCGTTATGCTTCTGTGTTCTTCGGATACTGGCTTTGCGGCAGCAAAAACTTACGATATTGAGGTTTGGTTACCATCACAAAATAAATATAGAGAAATTTCCTCTTGCAGCAATTGTGAGTCGTTTCAGGCTCGCAGGATGAAAGCCAGATTTAAGGATCCGCAGACTAATCAAAACGAATATTTACACACTTTGAATGGTTCTGGATTAGCTGTAGGAAGGACATTTATTGCAATTCTAGAAAATTACCAAAATGAAGACGGAACAATAACTATTCCTGAGGCATTAAGACCTTATATGGGTGGTATTGAGATTATCTAGATTTTTCGACATCATCTCAATTAACCTACTATTTGTTCTTTCATATTCATTGTTGAGCTTGTTTCCTTGATAAAGATCCCTAAAGTCTTTGTTTGTTGTTAAAAAAAGATTAGTGCCATGATCATAAAATTCATCAACAAGGGCTATAAATCTCCTTGCTTCGTTCTCCATTGATTCATTGAGTGTAGGAACACTTGAGATAATCACAGTTTCATATTCATTTGCAATGTCTATATAGTCTTTTGCGCTCCGATTCTCACCACAGACAACATTGAAATCAAACCACACAATCTTTTCCGCCAAATAAAGAGTTGGTATCTCTCTATTTCTGATAATAATTGATGTATTTTCTTTAAATGAGTTAGATGAAACCTGTTGCATATAATCTTTTAATAGTTGATTTGTTGAATTATTGTTAACTGATAAATTTTTCAATTTATTCTCAATAGAGGTTTGCCTATGATCAATTCCTTTTTTTATTTCAACCACTTGCATATTGGTCTTAATCAGTTCAATTGCGGGTATAAATAACTCCCTCTGAAGTCCATTTTTATATAATTCATCTGGTTTAGAATTAGAGGTGATGAATAATGTAATATGATTTTTAAATAAGCTTTCTAAGAACTTATTTAAGATCATGGCATCCCCGATATCTTCAACAAAGAATTCATCAAAACAGATAATCTTTGTATTCTTTGCGATTGATTTGATAATTTGGTCAATAGGGTTTTCAGTGCTTTCTATATCTCTAAGCTTGTTATTAATTTCATCCATCATTCGGTGAAAGTGTTCCCTCCTTTTCTTTTTTGTAATAAGAGTTTTAAAAAAAAGATCCATTAAAAAGGTTTTTCCTCTACCAACATCACCCCAAAGGTAAATCCCGTTAATTGAGGAATTATTATTCCTATGCTTAGTAAAAAAATTAAAAAAGCTGGGGTTATTTTTTGAGTCTAATTGATTTTGAAATAAAGAGAGTTCTCTAACAATCTCAAGTTGAGAAGAGTCTTTTCTAAGGCCATCTATAGATAAGTAAGTTTCAAGAATATTCATTGATTTAAGATTATAAAATCAATAAATTATTTTTTATCAGAGCCTTCTCTAATATGAATATCTCGTTGTGGAAAAGGGATAATAATACCTTCTTTAGAGAATTGATGATTAATTTCAAAGTTTAAATCACTGAGAACATCGTAACGTTTTTTTATATCAAGTATTCTTACTCT
>CAYQEV010000031.1:0-17830 GCA_964416745.1 uncultured Woeseia sp. | reverse complement strand
GTTACGGAGTGTTTTAGAACAGTGAATAAATTAAGCCTCATTGGCAGTGGTTGAAGGGTTGCTAATTGCATTCTCATAAACTGCTATATAAGTCATCATTATAAAGGGCATTAAAAAGATAACGAATAAGCCTAGAATAGGAAAAATGGAAGTTAATTCTGTGGTTATTGTTAACGTTATCACTACAGCAAAAATTTTCCAAAAACCTAGTTGATGAACGAGTTCCCTCGATTTACTTAATGCTTCTGTTGGAAGCATCTCTTTGTCCACCAATAAATAAAATCCTAAAACCCATACTGTAAGAAGATATAAACCGGGGGCTATTAAAAGCATAAGTCCTAATGCTATTCCTACTATGTAAATAATGGAAAAAAGCAAGGTTTTCCACCACATTCCATTTTCGAAACCCGCCGACAATGAATCTCCGACATCTACTTCCTCGCCCCTAGCGGCTTTTAACAAGAATTTAACAAACCCTACAAAAATAGCAGGTAAGATAAATATTCCCACAACCGTAATTGCTGCACAAACACACACAATTGCATAGATTAAAAAATTGAAAAATATTGTCCAATAATTCCTTTTTCCCAACTCAAACCCAATTGAAAAGTACTCTTCAGCTCTTATTTCTTTCATAAATGATCCCTGTTTAATTTACTGTTATAAACTACTCCACTGTAGCTAACTTAGAAATTTCTCTGATATGTTCAGGACCCGTGCTGCAGCATCCTCCAATTACATAAGCCCCTTTATCTATCCATTTTTTTGCTTCAAGCGCATACTCTTGTGGCGAGACATAAACAGTATTAGCATGATGATTTTCATCGAGATCAACAGATTCACCTAAATCATTAATTGGATTTTTTAATACACATGAATTGGCGAATACCCCAAACTTCCCTGCCAGTTTTAAGGTATCAATTTGTGTTGTGACTAAATCCATTGCTAAGCAATTAATTAATTGACATTCAATGTTAAGTTCATTGGCTGCATTAACTGCATCAATTAATGATTCACCACTGGGTAACGCTTCACCATTTAGACCTCTGGTTGTCCAGCTTAACCACACCCGATCAGCATATTGTTTCGCTGTCATTGCGGCCTGTATACCTTCTCTAATCGAACTCATTGTTTCACAGATGATTAGGTCTGCTTGGTCTTCCATTATTGAACCAATTGAAGAGTAAAATTGATTTAGTGCTTCATTGTCAGGGGTTAAGTCCGGTCTGAAACTTGTTTCAATTGGGGGAAAGGCTCCAGCTACTAACGCCTCATAATTTTTTGAGGCTTCTTTTGCTAAATCTACTGATAGCTGAGTCAGTTCTTCGAACCGTGTTTCTTCACCCGTTCTTTTGAGAATATTAGGTGTTACGTAATAGTTATTAGTCGTTATAACGTTACAACCCATTTTAATATTATCTTCATGGATTCCTTTAACTGCTTGTGGATTATGTATTAGAGCGTGTGCAGACCAAATAGATTTTTTCCAATCTGGCACTTCAAAACCTCTTTTATGAAGTTCTGTGCCCATAGCACTATCGAGTAGGTATTTCATAGCTACCAATTATGTGTGACTTTTAAGGTATTGTTAATTGAGGCCGCACACAATGACTTTTGTTCACCTGTGTTCATGCTAGAGAACTTGATCTTTGCCAACCCATTGTTCAATGAGTTCAGTAAACTTTTCAAGTGAATCATTGTTTTGTTTTATCTTGTTGGTAAAAATAGATGTAAAGAATGGGGAGCATACCCGCGGTGTTCAATATAGCAAGCACAATAAACCAAGCCAGTTGTCTATTAGTTGCTGCTTTCCATAGAGCAACTAATTTCCAACATGATGACCAAATGATTAGAGGAATAATCCAGTAATACAATAATGGTGGTTCAAGCATATCTTTTACATTTAGTGTTAATTTTTAAAGATTAAATTTCTTATAATCCTATAATATTTTTCTACAAGGGTAGGTGAATAGTATATTAAATCTTTTGTGTCTATATTGTCATAATGCCTTTTATATTTATGTTTTATCCAAGCATTTAGATCAGTTTTTCTTAAGAAGTTAAAAAGCCACTTCCGTGTGATCCAGCTTTCTTTATTAATTATTATTGCGGTGCCAAAATCAATCAGGAAAGGCTCGTTATTTGCATTTACTAGGATATTATCTTTTCTTTTTAAATCTCCATGAGCTACACCCATTTTGTGCATTGCAGTAATTAGTTCAAATAATGACTGAAAAAATATTTCGTTATCAGACAGTTCATATTGTTTCTCACGATAAGAATGTCCCTCTATATGTTCTAAAATCAGATCTCCATTATTAGTTAATCCATAGCAACCGGGGATACCCTTTAATCCTCTTAATTCATTGTATATTTTGCTCTCTTTTTTAAGTGAGCGTTGATTAAAGAAACTTAATATAGTTTTAGACGTGTTGGCTTTTTTAATGAGATAACATTGTCCATTAAGCTTGAGTGTATACAGAACGCCTTGATTGCCCTCATAAGATTTATTCAGTTTATCACCGGTCTTAAGTTCTTCCTCTATAGACTTTATGAGGTCTGACGTGTTTAAAAATCCATGTTGTTGATTAGGCACGATTCATAATAATAACTAACCAAGTAAGTACATAAATTACAATCACTGGTTCATAATTTGTAATTAAACTCTTCCTCAGTGACCAGCTTCTTAGATCTAATTGAGAAAAAATTTTGCCATTAATAGTGCCTTTAAGATCCATTTTAGGCATTAGCGCTGGTGTTCTAGATGCCCATTCTTCCCAAGTATCTGGAAATAGTGATTTTAGTTTTCTGTCTTCATACTCAATCGCTGGTGGATAATAAAACCAGAAAAATATAAGCGCAGTTAAAAAAGACCAAAAGAAACCATTAATTAAGCACAAACCTATTAGAATCATTATATTTCCAGTGTAGAGAGGATGCCTCATGAAAGCATAAGGACCTGTTGTGGAAAGTTCTTTATTCTTTAAGACAAATCCTGAGGCAAACATGCGTGTGCTAAGACCTAAAATGATTAAAGATAGGGCAATATAATGCTGAAATGGAACAGAAGGGTAGGGGTCTGCAAAATAACAAAAAATACTCACCAGTATTATTCCAAGGCCTTGCCTTGAAAATTCATGATATCTCAATTCTCTAATCAGATGAGAAAACCCAGATAATTTAGGCAAGTCGTGGGTTCGATGGGACATAATTTTTTATTTCCTATTCTCGTTCACTTTTTCAACGAACGCTTGGTCAATGTTTGTGATTCCTTGGGTTTTTGCTTCTTTGATAATGCCTTTCAGCACCGTTTTAACAAATACTTTTGGGACTCCCGTTAATTGCTTGCAAGCATTTGCAGTGAAAGTTATATCTTCATCTAGTCTATTAGCTATATACATAACTGCTTCGTGTTCTGCTCCCTTTCCCTCTGGAGTCGGTATCCAATAGGCCTTTTTATGTTTTGCAAACCAGAATTGGTTGGCGTTTCTAAATCCAAAACTAATAGGCATATTTGGTATTTTCATATCGTCGCCTAGATCAAGATTATCTCTCCATGTTTCTCTCAGATATATTTTGTTAATTTTGAGGAGCAAATACTCAGTGTGTTCAGTGCCTTTATAGTAAAAATCTTCGGGATTATCATTCAGTTCGCACTCAAACACTTGAAATGCATTTTTTATAACTTTTGGTCTTTCAGGGTCTTGCCGATAAGCAGCACTTGGGGTTTCTTCAAGTTCGAAAGCACAGTCTTTCATTTTTTCTTCTGGTTCTTGACCTGGGTAACCTAAGTCGACTATGTTCTTGATTTTGCTCTGATCGTACTCGACAAAATTCATTGCACACTTTTTAATTCTTTTTATATTGGTGGAAGTGTTTGAACCTCTTCTCGAGATAACTATCCATTCTCTTCTGTTAATTACACCAAAGGGAAAAGACAGTTGATAAGGCCCGATACTGGTTATCCCTTTTTCATTTACAGTGGTAATAAGAGCGAAAGAGCTTAGGAAATAGGCACTGGATTGATACCAGTTATTATGCATTGGGCTTTCAACCCATTGTTCATCTTTTCTTTTCCAAAAAACCATTTCAGAATTCTAACCGTTTTATCTTTAAAGTAATAATGCTAATTTATATTTTAATTTATTAAATTTATTAAATAAGATGATCAAGGGACTTACATTACTCTTTTTTTGCATAATCAGTCTTAGCGTGCATGCTTTGCCAACAATTGAGGAGTTAGAAAAAGCTGATTATTTAAGTGGCAAGAATGGTTTTCAACAACGCTGTAGTGCTTGCCATACCTTAGCTGAAAATAGTGCTAATTTAATTGGGCCAAATCTATGGCATATATTTAATCGTGGTGTTGGAGACGATATCGATTTTAGATACTCAGATTCAATGGGCTCTTCTGATTTAATTTGGGATAAGGAATTAGTCTATAAATTTTTACGAGGACCGCAAACACTCTTTCCAGATAGCAATATGATAATTCCTGAACCTGTACCGGAAGAACTATTGACCGATATGATTGCTTTTATGATGATTGAAACAGACGCCCCTTATAAACCAAATATAGAGAGAATATTTATTGCTGAAACGATAGATAAAAGTCTCCCAATCTCAGCACGTTTTCCTAGCTTTTGGAATCATTTAATGTTCAACACAACTCACTATAAATTAATTACGAATAATAAAGAGATTGAATTTGATGCTTATTTTAATACCGACGGTTCTGTTTCAACAAACCTCAACGGTACAATGGGTTTTTGGCATGTTACAAATAAAGACATGTTTTGTTATGCAATTCATCGCATACCTTTTTCAATATCAGAATTTGTTGAATGTTTTCCTATAGGAGCAATGGCAATACCTCGATTTGCTAAGGAGCTTTGGCGTTCAAAACCCAAAGAAGGGGTCATTCTTCATGGCGGGATTTTGCCAGGAAGACCTATAGAATAAAAAAAGTTATAATAAAAAAATGATAGATTTCAAAGAACTAAGTGATTCGCTTACTGGCAAGGTTAGAGGTCATCCTGTTGCCATAAGCCTATTTGAAGAAACAATCCCAGAGGCTTATCAGAAAAAGAAAGTCGTTCCTTGTTCCATCGTTAGACACGCCATGGATAAAGGCGAAATAGTTTCATTCGATAAGCATCATCATGATTGTACAACTGGCGTTTATACAGCAGGTGTTCATGAGGGCACTGAAGAAATCAGAACAGGGCAATATCTTGCACAAAATATTCCTGCTTATACTGATTTAGGGGCAGAGGAAATTAAAACTGGAGAATATGTCCTACCACAGAACACAGTTGTAGGAATTGGAGCAGCTCCTCTTTCAGAGGTACCTTCAGGTATTCATGTTGATTGGATAGTTGTGGTTTGCACCCCTCATTGGGCTAATTTCATTGGTGGAGCTCGGACAGTTTTAGACGGCACACCACCTCGTGGGGCTGCTGGCTCTTCTTTCTGTAGCGATCTTTTTGCAACGCCATGGCATGATGGAAATGTTGTTATTACCCCAGGCGATCTGGGTGGTCGGATGAATAACCGTCTAAAACCTGAGGAAATGTTTGTGGTTGTACCAAATGAATACTTAGAGAGTTTGCTTAGTATCATGACTACAACGCCAGATGCAAGAGCTGTTCTTGAGGCCACTAAACCAGAAGAATCAGAATATTGGGATAAGAGAAAAAGAGCCAAGAAGGCTAAGGCAAAAAAACAGAATGAAGAACCTTCGAAAAATGATTTTGAATCAAAACTCAGTATGACTTGGGATCAAGAATCAAAAGACTTGATTGCTATGACGCCTCCAGGAATTATTGAGATGGCGATAAATAATGTAGAAGATTTTGCAAGAGATAAGGGCATTGAACAAATTACTAAATCTGTGGTTATGGACCAAATGCAAAGCGTTGGCATGGATCCAAGCATGCTAAATTAGTATTTCATGAAAGGTAAAACTTGTTTAATTACTGGTACAGCCAGTGGTATGGGTAGAATTGCAGCTAAGGCACTTGCGAAAAAAGGCGCTAACCTCATACTTGTTGATTTCGATACAGAGAATGGCATCTTGGCAAAAGATGAGATTATTCAAGACACTGGCAACCAAGCAGTTGAATACATTGATTGTGATGTGTCTTCTTTTACTAATTTAAGAAATTTATCAGAGAATATCTATGCTCGTTATTCTCATTTGGATGTTTTAATAAATAATGCGGGTATTACTGAATCATCCAGAAGGGAAAGTGAAGATGGTCATGAAATGACCATGGCAACAAATTTTTTAGCACCTTTTCTATTGTCCCATCTTCTATTGGATCTTTTGAAGAAACGACAACATTCTAGAATTATTAATATTTCATCCGATGGCCATCAAATGGCTAAGGATGTAAATTTCAAATCGATGAACTTTGAACAAGGTTGGGAGACTGTTAATCATTCAATGGGTTTTCAAGCTTATGCAAGATCAAAGCTCTGTTTAAATGCCTTTTCATTTAAATTGTCTGAACAACTACAAGAGACAAGCATTGATGTTTATGCGGTATCACCGGGTTATTTCATCAACACAAATATTCATCGACATATGCGAGGTATGCACGGCCTCTTTGTAAAATTAATTAAGCCTTTTTTGCAGTCTGCTGAGAGAGGTGCTTTGAACCATATAGTTATGGCCTCAGAATCAAAATATACTGGTAGGACAGGTTTATATTGGGAGCACGGTGAAACAAAAGATGCATCAGAACTCTCCTATGATCCAGAGTTTATAGAGTTTGTTTGGGAATATGCTACAAAAGCGACAAATATTTAATCCTTAGGAGTAAAAAATGGACGACATTTTAGATAATGATCTTGAGAAAATTATTGTAACTACTGCTCCAACAGTGGCTAACAAAGAGATTGATCATGAAATCGAGATTATCACTGCAGAATGTGTTTTTGGTATGAATATATTCAGAGATTTATTTGCTGGAATAAGAGATATTTTTGGTGGCAGGAGTGCAGCAAGTCAAAAAATACTAAGAGATTCACGTCAAACCTGTTTACGAGAACTTAAGATAGAGGCATTTGAATTAGGTGCCGATGCGGTTATTGGTGTTGATCTAGATTACCAAGAATTTTCTGGTAAAGGTAAGGGCATGTTATTTCTTGTGGCATCTGGCACAGCCGTTAAATTAAAAGATTAATTAGATTTTCCGACAACTTTTTTTATATCTTCAGCCAGCATATCAATTGAACTTGCTGGGCTAAAAGAAGCTTTTAATTGGGCTTTTGGGTTGATTAAAAAAATTGATGCTGTGTGATTAAAATCATACCCATCTTCCTTATTTATTCTTTGAAAGAACACACTAAGATTTGAGGTCAATTCAACTATTTTAGTTATCTCACCTGTTAAGCCAGTCATAGATGGATCAAAAAAGCCAAGGTACTCCTTCAATCTTTCTGTTGAATCTCGCTCTGGATCAAGCGTGATAAAAAGTATCTGTAGGTTAAGATTGGGTAATTCCTTACTAATTTGTTGTTTTATCTGACCGAGTTTAAAGATTGTTGTGGGACAAACATCAGGACAGTTGGTGTATCCAAAGAAAAGAATAGTCCATTGATTTTTGAGATCATTTTTTGAGTATAATTGATCACCTTGATTTTTTAGCTCGAACTCAATGATGTCTAATGGTTTCTTATAAGACTTACCGGTTTCTAGTATTGGCTCTTTCTCAATTAAATTTGGACCGTTCTGAATTAGCAACAGAATTAATATGAAAACAATTCCAGCCAGAATTATGAAAATTTTATTTTTTTTGTCTATAACTTTTGACTCCTTACTTCTGCTTCAATTCTGATAACTTCTGTTTCTACACCTTGTTTAAAAAAGATTAACATTTCCACTGCAGTGTTTTGTTCAGGCACTGCTTCTGGATCGATTAGCATAAAATGTAATCCTCCAGGCTCTAATACCAATGATTCATTTGGTTTTATGATGATGGTATCTATTTTTTCCATTGTCATCATGCCATTGAGTGAACTTTTGTGAATTTCAGTTTTTTTAAAACCTTTAGAAATTATGTTCTTGATGTCCATTTCTATTGGTTGGACGGAATTATTCTCTATTGTCATATAGGCTGCCATGACCTTAGTTCCTGGTGCGGCCGCTCTTACCCATGAGTTCTCAATGATGATGTTAGCTAATGCGTTGTCTGTGATTGAAAGCAGCAGGCAGAACATTACCACTGATTTTTTCATCACTACACTCTAGGACCACAAATAATAGCAACTGGATTATATTCAGGAAAGAACAGGGATGAGAGTAGTGCCCAGGCATTAAAAAGAATCAGTATCGCAAAAGGAATGAACGCAAGCCCAGCAAAAATTAAGAGATATTTTTTATCTTGATTTATCATATGGATCGAATTTTATAGTAATCATAGAAGATATCAATTGAATCTAGAGGGCCTAAAATCTTGCAATATGAGATTAGTTGACCTATCTAGGATTTCCTGTGTAACAAGTTTACCTACAATAGCTGCCAAGCTCACACCGCTATGCATTACAGCAACATATACTTCAGATAGTTGATTTAATCTTCCAATCACAGGCTTTCCGTCTCTAGGCAGAGGGCGCCAACCTATTGACGTTTTTTCAATTTCGAGATTATCTAATTTATTTATGAATGTTGTTGCCATTTTGAGAATTTGAGCTTCATGTTGTTGAGCAAATAAATCAGATGGAAAATTTTTAGGTTTTTCTTTCAATCTTTCCAAATGGGAGTTAGGAGCTCCTGCCTGTTCTCCAAAAATGATTCTTCCATCCAATTGTTGATGAACATGAACGCCAGGACCAACAACGATCTTATTCAATAGTTTTTCGCTAGGTTTAGTTCTGACAATGACTCCTGGTTTTGGAGCAGTTATTGAATTAATTGATAATAAGTTATCGGTATCCACACCGCATGCAAAAACCACTTGATCTGCTTCTAATTCTCCTAATGAAGTTTGGAGAGATGATAGTTGACCGTTGCGGTAATTCAGGCCTTGGAATTGGCATGGGTGCAAAACTGACCCTCCAAACTGCTTAATTTTTTCTATCATCAAAGAAATGGCATTCATTGTGTCGATAGCGCCATCAGCTTCAGAGAGGATAATATTCTGATTTGAAGAAAAGTTGACATTCGGCTCTAAGAATTTCGCCTTTTTATCTGTAATAATTCTTAATGGTGAAAATTTAGGATACTGTCTTAAAGCAGCCACTTCACTGAGTAATTTTTTTTGGGCGTCCATAGAATCAAACCATTCTAAAGAGCCACTCCAATTAATATTTAAATTAATTTCTTTCTCAAGGTTTTTATAGGCATCAATACCGAGTTGGGATAGTAAATTATATGAATAAGGTTTCTTGGGGTAAGTGGCATTAATCCAAGAAAACGAGCTTCCGCTTGCCCCTGAAGCAGGAGATTCTTTATCTATTAGGGTCACTTTAGCTCCCATTTTCGATAATTCATATGCAATTGTTGTGCCAATAATTCCAGCACCGACCACTACAACAGAATCTCTATTGACCAATGCTCTTACATTTGAATTGTAAGCAATGGCAAAACTGCCTAATAATTTTGTAAATAAACGTCGGTCCATGTGTTTACATTTTCTCATTTTTTTTATTCAAATGTTTAACCTTTAAGGTATCGAATAAAACTGAAGATGGTTATTCACAATTACTTCATAGTCTCTATAAAACAAAACTGTATACATGTTCTAAGATCTAACGATTGCAAATAAAGTTAACTAATAGTATTTTGAGTCAGAATTTTTTGACTGATCCGTATCTTTGTAACTAAGGAGTATGAGTTATTAATAAATACCTTTCTTCAGCTAAAATCTGGTTAGTTGTATTTCTATTCAACTCACTTTTTTCAGCCTATGCCAGAGCTGAAATCATTGTTGATGGCCGTTTGGATGAAATAGAATGGAAACAAGCTCAGCGATTTGAAAGTTTTTTTGAAACTCAACCGTTCAGCTTAAAAGAATCAACATATCCGACGACGGTCTTAGTGCTAACTGATGAAAAAGGGATTTATATTGGTTTTATTAACGAACAACCATGGGATACAAGATATAGAAGGAAAACAGAGCGCGATGCAATGTGGTCTGATTCTGACCGAAATTTCTTCTCTATTGATTTTGATGGTAAAGCCAACACAGGGTATTTTTTTGGTGTCTCTCTAGGAGGCTCCATTAGTGATGGTTCAATCGATGGTGATAGCCAGATGGACAGAGATTGGGATGGGGATTGGGAAGTAAAGATATCTGAATCCGAAACCCACTGGTATTCAGAGTTTTTCCTCCCCTGGACTGTGGTACCAATGATGGCAGATAATCAAAGCTCTAGAAGCATCGGCGTTTATTTTTCCCGACAAATGATGAGAGTGGGAAAAGTGATAGGGTTTCCTGGAATTAATTATGAACGCAAAAATTTTCTCTCTCGCTTCCATCCTATTACCGTCAATCAATACAAGTCGACTAAATTCGTTACTTTCCCTTATCTAGTAAGTTCTTATGATAATTTGGAAAATGCTGCTGAACACCAAGCAGGATTAGAACTGTTTTGGTCTTTGGGCAACGGCAGAGAACTTAACATGACTATAAACCCTGACTTTGGCCAGGTTGAAAGTGATGAAGTGGTGATAAATTTCTCCCCAATTGAAACACGACTTTCAGATAAAAGACCATTTTTTTCTGAAAACCAAGGGTTATTCAAAGTTTCCAGCGGTCATGGCTATAACCTCATAAATACCCGAAGAATTGGCCGTTCTCCTGACTATAATTGCGATGAATACTCATTTGCGAATGGCGGTTCTGATGATTTGCAAAACTCCTGTGAGAATCAACAAAAGGCAAACAATGACATTGACACGGCTTTAAAGTTCACTCAATTGGGTGAGCATACTGATGTTGGTTTTTTTGCAGCTTTTGAGGATGATGAAAGCTTTAGTAAAGGACGTGAATTTTATGCGATCAGGGCCTTGAGAAGACTAGATCAACATAAGCTAGGGTATCTTGTAACGCATGTCGAACGAGATGCCTTGGATAGAAGCGCGACCGTCCATGCTTTTGATTACGAAAACAAAGCAACCGAAGCCCTGATATTAAATAGTTCATTAATATACTCAGACACTTCTGATGACAGCGGTTATGGGATGCGTTTTGGTATGAACTATGACCCTAATAAGTACTGGAATACGGGAGCTAGTTATGTCCGTTTTGATGATGAGCTAAACATCAATGATATGGGTTACTTGGCTCGTAATAATTTGAGTAAATTCAGAGCTTTTACCAGGTATACACAGACCGATTTTCTGACTACTTCAAAAATTTTAGAACGCAGTTACAATTTTAGTTTTTCAAAAGAAGCCAATACTGATGGTTTATCATTGCAACAAAGAATGAATTTTAACGTCAGTCAAAACTTCAAAGATACTTCTGGAATTGAAATTAAGATTGGCCATGAATCTTCGGGAAACAATGATCTATTAACCCGAGGCAGTGTGTTGGCACCCTTCGTTAAATTTGGTCAAGAGAAGGAACTGGAATTAACTTACTACAGTAGACAAAATGAGCGTTGGAGTTATTGGTTATACGCTGATAGAGAAAGAAACATAATTCAATCATTTGTTAATAATGAGACGAGTATAGGGTTGGGAGGAAATTATTATCCTTCAGATAATCTAAAATTGAACATGATGATAAGTAAGCATGAGTCCTCGAGTTGGGTGAACTGGTTAGGAGACAATAAAATTGGAATTTTCCCGCTTGATCGTTTCTCTGTTAGATTTAATGCCTCTTGGTTTCCAAAAGAACAACATGAATTACGTATTAAATTTCAAGCCACTGTCATGGAAGCTGAGACCGGTGCCGAGTGGTTGGCAGACACCGCCGGTAACTTGAATTCAACCGATACATCAGTAGCTGGATTTGATCTTGGACAACTGGCCTTCCAGATTAGGTATAAATATGAAATTAGCCCGTTGTCCCATTTCTATGCAGTTTACACTCGAGGAGGTAGACATTATGAAGATGATGATATGAGTGTTAGAGAGATAATTAGTGGAACCTGGGACAACCCACAAGAAGACAGATTTACATTGAAGCTGAGAATGAAGTTTTAATATAAATTAATAGGATTATTAATTGCAATTACTAGAAACCATATTCCTGAGGATGCACAAAAGGTGGTTAGTCCATGATAAAACTGGTTGTTAGTCTTTAGAAGCTTCTCAAAAAAGAAAACGGTAAAAGCCACCATGATCAATTGCATAAAAATAACCCAATTTCCAAAAATAAAATAAGCGACTATTGTATTGAGTGTCCCAATAATGCTGGTCGGTAGGAAAACATATCGTCTTTTAATGTATAAAATAGGGGTCACAATCATAAAGAAGATAGCAATAATTTTTACCCAAACATTTTGTCCGACTAAGCTAACAAGAATTAGAGCCTGACCAATTAGAATCGAGTATGTAAATAACCCATCGATTGTACTAAAACCATTACCACTTGCGGTTTCTGCAGTGACGTACCAATGATCAATATGATTTTGAATTATCTCAAATAAACTACCAATGATTAGAATTCCTATGGCAAGAAATAACAGTTCAACATTAAAAATGCTCTCTTCTAAGAGAAATTTATTTTTGTTGATAACTGGAATTAGTGCCAATGGGACTAAGAGTGCATAAAGATGAACAGGTAAAACCCAAATTGCAGTTTTTAATGGAATTTTAATCATGGTATTTTAAAGTTACCACTCGCCTATATTTTTCATAGAAAGCCATGGTTCTTGGGGTGAAAGAGCTTCTCCCTTTTGCAGTAACTCAATTGATATATTATCTGGTGATCTAATGAATGCCATGTAACCATCTCTGGGAGGACGATTTATGATCACTCCTGATTTTAATAAATGAGTGCACGTTTCATAAATGTTATCTACTGAATAAGCCAAATGACCGAAGTTTCTTGAACCATCTCCCAAGTTGTCACCATCCCAATTATAGGTTAATTCTATCTGAGCAGACTCATCATCAGGAGCAGTTAAGAATATAAGAGTGAATCTACCTTGGTCATTGTCATATCGCCTCACCTCTTTCAACCCTAATTGACCACAATAAAAATTGAGTGATTCTTCAATATCACTAACTCTGATCATTGTATGTAAATATTTCATTATAAGTTTTGTGCAGATCTAAATAGGAGACGATCATGCAGTTTCATTAACTGTAGCAGGAAAATCATCTAGTGTTAAACGATCAGGTTATGGAGTATTATTATTGGAATTATGTTGCGCTCATCTATTATCTTTTCGCTGATACTTTTTATGTCTTTTGATACTTTAAACTCTGAGCCTGATAAGGCCGCTAAAGACTTTGCCATTGTTATTCATGGAGGAGCCGGCTGGAGTCGTAATATTTCTGATGAGAAACAGAAAGCAATTCAAGAGGGTTTAAAACAGGCCTTATCGGCAGGTTATTCAATACTCGAATCAGGAGGTTCAAGCTTAGACGCTATAGAGGCAGCCATCATGATTCTTGAGGACAATATTAATTTTAATGCTGGCAAAGGATCTGTGTACAATTCTGCCAAAAAACAAGAAATGGATGCTTCGATTATGGTTGGGGATTCTCAGCAAGCAGGAGCAGTTGCTTCTGTGAGCAAAATTAAGAACCCAATCAAGTTGGCCCGGTATGTGATGGAAAACACTAAACATGTGATGATGGTTGGCGAGGGCGCTGAAAAAATTGCAAAGGAAGGAGGATTTGAACTAGTCAATCCAGATTACTTTACCTCTATCGAGAATCTAGAACGACTTAAGGCCACACAAGAAAAGGAAAAATTAGGCACTGTAGGTGCTGTGGCTCTTGATCAGAGTGGAACAATAAGTGCTGGAACCTCAACCGGTGGAATGACTAATAAAAAGCCTGGAAGGATTGGTGATTCACCAATTATTGGTGCTGGAACTTGGGCACAAAATAATGTTTGTGGAGTATCCGGAACAGGACATGGCGAATTTTTTATTCGATACAATGTGGCTAGAGAGATTTGTGCCAGAATAGAATATCTTGACCAGTCGGCAGAGAAAGCTTCGTCTGAATTGATTCAAGAATTGAAAGATAGAGGGGCTGACGGAGGAGTCATTGTTTTGGATAGAAACGGAAATGCATCTATGGTTTTTAATACAGGTGGTATGGCAAGAGCCTATAAGAATTCTAAGGGTGATGAAATTGTCACAATTTATTAAATTTTATAATATATTCTATTCACTCATTAAATAATTAGAAAAAGGAGATCATCAATGAGAAATACCTTGTTATTAAGTTTATTCGTATTGTCCTCAAATTTATTCGCAGATGGCCATGAACAAACTCAGACCATTCAAAATAGTTATATGTTGCTTTCAACTTATGAAATTTCTGCAGGTCAAAACCCTGCTGAGTTAGAAAAAGAATTAGTGCAATTACAAAAAGATCAGGAAGTTGATGGTTATAACGATTGTGGTTTATATCGTCATTGGTATGGTGGCGAAAGAGCTTTTTATGCGTATTGTTTTTTCACAGATTTTGATCAACTGGACGCTATTCATAAAGCGGCTGAAGCTAATGAAGATCGAATGGGAATCACTCAAAATTATTCATCACACACCGACCATATCCTAGAAGTACAAAAGGTTAACCTTAAAGAGGCACCCACAAATCTGCTGTGGATGCAATGGGAATTTGGACCCTACTTAACACATGCTGAAAGACAGGACAGAGCTGATTTATTATTTGATGCCTTCAATAGGGCTTTTGGTGGCTGTAATCTTTATGTTCATTCTTGGGGCCCTAGCATGGGTCATTATATTGATTGTGGATTCGAGGATTTTTCAGACTTTGGAACCAAACATAAAGCCATCAACAAAATTCTAGCAGAAGAGCTTGCCACAGCAGATCTAGATTTATTGTCTCACTCAGATGATTTACTGATTCTGATTCAGGATTAAATAATAATAATTTTGATCAATACTATTAGTAGAAGCGGAGTAGATATTTGCGCCTAGTCAAAAATACAGTTTTATTTTCTCTTGGTTTGTGCATGTTGTTCCTTGCAATATTTTTTGCTATGAACACTTATATTCCAGCCACTGGTTATACTCCCGCAGTACTTTTAGATCGACAAGGAGAGCCTATTTCATTAAGAGAAAAAGATAATCCAGTAGTTGTATTGTCTGGCTGGGGCACTCCTGAAGGCTTTAATAAAGCCTATGACGATTATCTTTACTGGAGAACCTCAGGAGGAGAAAGAGTCACTTCACCGAATCAAGCTTGCACACAATGGCACGTTGGTTCTTTTCCATTCCAAGTAGAAATATCTAGATTACCTTTTGCGGTAGGCAAAAAGGTACAAGGAATGGAGAGGCTTTGGGACAGTACGGGCGCTTATAGGATTAGTGAAGACAAACAAAGCTATGTACCTGTGGTCAATAATAGAGCAGGTGACTTTCCTTTTGCAGGAGGAGATGCTCCAACACTATACAAAAAAGATCTTGATGGCATAGAAGTGGTTGCTATGAAAGATTATGTTCCTGCGTCAGCTTCGTCAGATACAGGAGGGTTCCCTCTAACACGTTACACACCCGACCCTAGGAATGGTGAAGATTATTTAGAAGGAATTTTTCTCATTAAACAACCCAATGGAATTCATGATTTCTACGAGATAGACAAAGCTTACAAAGCGAGAGTTGCTGGAATGATGGGTTGGGATCTGGACGCACCAGTCTGGTACCCTGATTATGATGCAGTTGAAGGAGTTCAAGATCCTTTTATAGAGAATTGGATTGGAGAATACTTTAGTGAGGAAATTAAAGTTACAGAGGGTTTTTATTCTAATGTCCCCGGCCAAACAAAACACCTTAAAGACACGATGCCTCGTGTTGCTAGAAATGGGTATAGGAATATTATTCTAGCCAAACCGATAACTGATCATAATGTCTATGCAAATAATTTCTGGGATCTTCATCTTTCATTACAGTCTTTGTGTAGAGCTCAATTTGATGTTGAAGATTTTAATATCAATCAAGTGAGGATGTATGGGAGAACCCCTGAATACAATTATATGATGCATCAAAACTTAGAACGTCATTTAGATCATATTGAACCAGGAAGTGAGGTTTCAGTTATCTACACAACATTTGGCTTGCCATGGCCTGGTTCTAATCCGATTGGTCCCATGTCGAATTCGTCTCCATTCATCAACGAAGTGTTCCATGAAAATGCTTATTTAAACTTTCTAAGCTTTAAAAGATACATTGAACAGAATGAAAATGATCATAAAATTACTTTCCTTAAGACTGGAGGTTCTGGAACCGAAGATGCAAGAACTAATAATTTATATTCCTATGCATTATTCAGCGGAACTCAGCTAGGTTATTGGGAAGACCCTCTTCGTTTTACAAACCTTAGAGAAGCAATTGAAGACGCGATACTTAATCAGAATAAAAAAGAGGTTATTATTCAATTGTCCCATTGGGGCTATACCTATTGGGTGCTGATCATCAATATGAGAGAAGCGCTAAATATCCCTCTGAACACGATAGAGGAGATACATCAGGGCGAGTTAAGAATGACTTGGTGTGAAAAACACAAAGCACCTGGAGATTATGAGCAAGTCCCAGCTGTTGATCATCAATGCCCTGAGGGCTTTACTAGACTCCAGTTGACAGAGGCTTTTGAGGATTATTCGAAAGAAATGGCGATAAATTATGTGAATAGAATTCGAGGGGGAATAGAACGCCTAAAAATTTACCCCGATTTAGATATTAGTATAGCTGCAGAAGGAGAAGTGACTAAAATTGGTGGAGGCACTGTAGAGGTAGAAAGTGGTTCTCTAGCTGGCTCAAAAATGATTATTAGTGCGGACCCAAATCCCAATAGACCAGAATCCTATAGTTGGGATAATAGATGGAGACCTTCAACAGATAAAAACCCTAACACAACATCAGATGCTGTTAGAGCAATAAATGAATACGATGAAATTTCAGATTTTTTAGACAGCGCCAAAGATGATTTTATTGCTGTAATTGGGACTCAAGAAAAAGCCACACCTACAGAAATGATGCCGATACATCCAAATGCAGTTTCTCAGACTATTTTCTTTGGGCCACACAGAACAATTCTTAATGTACCGGCTCAGATTACTATTCCTTATGACAAAGAAAAGATATCCAATCCAGAGAACATCAAACCCATTGTTTATAATGAATTGACTGAAGAATTCGAGCTTCATCCTAAAGTTAGAAAGAACTATAAAAATAAAATTGATCTAACAAATGGCACTTATACTTTTGAAACCCAGGCGCTAGGACAATTTGCTCTAGCAGAAATAAATCATTAAATGATAATGAAAGATGTCACAACAGGCAGTTGTCTTTGTGAATCTATTAGTTTTGAGATTGAGGGAGCTATATCGAAGGTTTTTTTCTGTCATTGTAAGCAGTGCAGGATATGGAACGGTCACTATACAGCTGCAGTAGGTATTCAAGAAAATCAACTCAGTTTTTCTAGATCAGAAAACTTAAAATGGTTCTCATCATCAGTAAAAGCTGAGAGGGGATTTTGTGGAGATTGTGGATCCTGCCTTTTCTGGAAGGAAAATGGTTCATCTAAAATTTTTGTTTGGGCAGGAACAATTTCAGATGAAGCTAATTTAAAACCTGGAGCTCATATGTATACAAAATTTTCAGGGAGCTATTATCAAATTCCAGAAGATTGTGAGCATTTCTTTGGGGATCTACCTGATTAGAATAG
>CAYQEV010000030.1:13850-18019 GCA_964416745.1 uncultured Woeseia sp. | reverse complement strand
ATCAAAACAGTATTTAAAACAGTCAGTCCTAGTATTACTTCAATCATAATTAATCCTCCTTAAATTGGTTTCAAGCATTGCCTTTAATCGCAAAATAAGTACCCACTAATAATAAGAACAACTGCTCACTGGCGAAAAGAATAGATCCTCTTTCACCAAAAAAGACACCCCAATTAGAGTGTGCAATTAGCAGGGCTCCAATCATTATTACCATTACTGCTCCTCCTGATAATCTTGTGACTAAGTTTCCAGCCACTGAAGCTTTTGTCCCTATTAAGCCTCCCAAAAGAATGCCAATACCAGATACCATTTCACCCCATGCAATAAGATGTGCTGTAGTTTCGGCAAAGGGGATACCTTTTGAGGATAACCAATTAATAAAGTTTTCTTGAATAGGAATTTTTCCATACCCATGAAGAAAGAAGGACACGCCTAGACCTATTCTCAATAAATAATTTGCATAGCCTTTTAAAGGCGATGCTATTTTTTCAAGAATTTCATTTAATTTATTCATAATAATTATCATAACAAAAACCTAACTTTTTTTAATTCATATGGATTTGTTTAAAATTTTGATCTAAATGAACGCCATGAAAGTTTTAGATTATTTTTATTTCTCTATTTATTGAATCTTTTATACAATTGCGCCCGAAAACTGATTAATACTTTGGGGAATTAATTATGATTGTATCTAAACAGAAGCTTTTTCTAATCTGTTGCTTAATATTACCTTATCTTTCTGGTTGTGGCGGAACTGATAGTGATGCGCCCAAGGGACCTATGAGCTATAGAGGAGGAGGTTCTTCTCCAATTGACGTGGTGACAACAGAGGTGTCTAAAGTTAATTTCAATGAGGAATTCACTGCATTAGGAACTGCAAGAGCTAAAGAGTCAATTGACATCACTTCTAGATCATCAAATGTAATCAATAAGATTCATTTTCAAGAAGGGGAGTTTGTTGAGGCAGGGACACTCTTGGTCGAGTTAGACAATAGAGAGCTGAATGCAGAATTAGCCATCAAGAAAGCTTCCTTAAAAGAAATCAATAGTCAGTATAAAAGGTTAGAGAGTTTAATAAAAAATAATGCTATTACTGAATCTGAATTGGAGGAAAAAGATTCAGAGGTTAAAGTTGCTGAGGCTCAATTATTGGTTACCCAATCAAAGTTAGATGACACATACATTAGAGCACCATTCTCTGGAACTTTAGGACTTAGAGCAGTGAGTATCGGTAGTTTGATACAACCCTCTACCCAAATCACCACATTGGATGATACTTCAGTAATAAGGGCTATTTTTGCAGTACCTGAAGGGTTTTTATCAACTATCAAAGTCGGCCAGAATGTTGATATTAAGAGCGCAATATTTCCATCTAAAATTTTCAAAGGAAGTATTAAAACCATTAACTCCAGGGTGGATGCCAACACCAGAAACATTTTTTTAGTGGCAGAAATAAACAACAAAGAAAATTTAATTAAACCAGGAATGTTTCTGACTGTAGACATCAATAAAATGAAAAACGACTCAATTCTGATTCCAGAAGAAGCCATTGCTCCAAGGCTTGGCTCTCAATATGTATTCGTCATAAAGGATAATAAAGCTCTGGAAGTTAAGGTTAAATTAGGCAGCAGAATTCCAGGATCAATTGAAATTTTAGAGGGGCTTCAAGAAGGTGACTCAATTGTGACCCAAGGTGTGCAAAAACTAAGAACTGGTCAACCTATCAAAGTAGTGACTACTGAACAGCTAAAGGCTAGAAATAATGTGGATTTCTGAATTTTCAGTCAAACGACCAGTGACTGCTGGAGTGGTCAACGCCATACTGGTTATTATAGGTTTGCTCGCTATCAATAATATACCCACTAGAGAATACCCTGATATTGATCCATCACAAATATCAGTTTCAACCACATATAGAGGTGCCTCTGCTCAAATAGTTGAAAGAAAAATCACAAAAATTCTTGAAGATGAACTGGCCGGTATATCGGGGATACAAAAAATAAATTCCACCAGCAGAGACGGTGGGTCCTCGATCAGAATAGAATTTAATTCAAATAGAAACCCTGATGATGCAGCAAATGACGTTCGCGATAAGGTTCAAAAGACAGCATCGAAGCTTCCTAGAGAATCTAACCCTCCTAGGGTTTTAAAATCTAATTCAAATGCCGATACGATTTTATACATCAGTTTATCTAGTGAGGAGCGTTCTTTAATTGATCTCACAGATTATGCTGAAAGAAACTTAGTTGATCGATTTGCCACGATTGATGGAGTGAGCACGGTTAATATCAGTGGTAAACGAACACCTGCCATGAGAGTGTGGATAGACAGGGAAGCACTTGCTGCAAGGCGTCTCACAGTCCAAGACATAGAGTCAGCACTTAAAAGGGACAATGTTGAACTCCCTGCGGGTACCCTAGAATCAGAAACCAGATTATTTAGCTTAAGAACTTCTACGCAATTAAATACACCAGAAGAATTTGGATCGATTGTCATTCAATCAGGAAGTTATGGGAATATTATCAGACTGAGAGATGTGGCTGAGGTCAGATTTATGGCCGAAGATGACCGACTGTTTGCTAGAACTAATTTAGTGCCTGGTATCACTCTAGGAATTATTCCTCAAAGTCAGGCGAATGTATTATCAGTTGCTACAGCTGCCAAGCAAAGAATGAATCAAATAATACCGTCATTGCCAGTTGATATGAGCATGGATGTTAATATTGATTATTCTGAATTTATAGAAGAATCAATCAGTGAAGTCACCTCAGCATTATTAATTTCTATTGCTGTGGTGTTGTTTGTTATCTTCTTTTTTGTTGGCTCAGGAAGAGCGACACTGATTCCAGCATTGACTATACCAATAGCTATTGTTTCCTCTTTTTTTGTCATGTCATTACTTGGCTTTTCACTTAATACCCTTACACTCTTAGGTTTTGTCTTGGCCATCGGATTGGTGGTTGATGATTCAATTGTGGTATTAGAAAATATCATCAGAAGATTAGAAATGGGAGAAAAACCATTGATTGCTGCGATCAACGGAAGCAAGGAAATTGGTTTTGCTGTTATTGCAACAACAATAGTTTTAGTGGTCACAATTCTTCCAATATCCTTTATACCCGGTGAAGTAGGCAAAATATTTAATGAATTTGGGATATCTCTCGTAACCACCATCATCTTATCAACTTTTGTGGCTTTAACTCTGGCACCCATGATGATGTCTGTGATGATTAAAGATAAAATAGAATTAGGCGATCGATGCGAGACCGAATACTTTGATCTCTACTTTTTTCTTAAAAAATGGTCTTATCAGTTCATTTTGTTTTTTGAGAACACAATCAGTGTTTACTATGAAAACTTACTCAAAAAAGTTATAAAAAAACCATTAATGGTGATCAGTATTATTCCCATTGCATTGCTGGCTACTTTTCTAATTTTTAAGTCTTTACCTCAAGAATATGCCCCCACAGAAGATCGAGGTATCGTTGTTGTAAGAATTGTAGGTCCTGAAGGTGCAACTTCTGAGTATATGGATGAACAAGTTAGATACGTTGAATCTATAGCAAAACTTGAACTAGATAACGGCAACGCAAGAAGGATTTTAGCCAGAGCTGGTGGGTGGGGTGTTGGCGATCAAATTAATGAAGCATTCTTATTTCTTCCTCTAACTTCATGGGAAGAACGAGAGGATTCATCAATTGAAATTGCTAATAGGTTAAGACGAACGACTTCATCGATACCTGGAATTGAAACAAGGGTGTTTGTGCCTCCTAGTCTTAATAATTTCGGAGGCTTTGCTAGGCCACTGCAAATTGTTCTCGGTGGCAGTGACTATCGTGAATTGTCTAAGTATCAAAATCAGATCATTAATAAAGCCAGAGAAAATAGACAAATTTTTGGTTTAACCGGTGACTATTATGAGCGTAAACCAACCATTAAAATTTCTCTAGAGAAAGAAAAGGCAGCTGACCTCGGTATTTCAATAGAGGACGTGGGCAGCACATTGGAAATAATGCTTGGCTCGAAAGAAGTGACGAGATACATAGAACGAGGCGAAGAATATAAAGTCATACTTCAAGGTGCAGTTGATGATAGAAACTCACCCTCAGATCTTGAAAATATTTATATCAGATCTAAAACATCAAATTCCTTGATACCCTTAGTCAGTA
>CAYQEV010000030.1:0-13750 GCA_964416745.1 uncultured Woeseia sp. | reverse complement strand
GAAAATATTTATATCAGATCTAAAACATCAAATTCCTTGATACCCTTAGTCAGTATAGTTGAATTAGAGGAAAGTGCTGGACCCCCTAATTTGAAGAGATTAGATAGGATGAGATCGATTACTATTTCAGGTTCTATTGCCGAAGGCTATTCTCTAGGCGAAGCCATAGAATATATGCAAACAATTTCCAAAGATATTCTTCCTGAAGATGTTCGATTGAGTTATGACGGTGAGACAAGAAGATACATAGAATCGGAAAACTCTATTTTATGGACATTAGGTCTAGCGTTTGTATTAATTTTTCTGGTGCTGGCAGCCCAGTTTGAGAGTTTATTGAGCCCTGTCGTCATCATGTTAACAGTGCCTCTAGCACTAATGGGCGGTCTCATAGGCCTATTAGTGGTTGGTTCAACGCTAAATATTTATAGTCAGATAGGTTCAATCTTATTGATTGGTCTGGCTGCAAAGAATGGTGTTTTGATTGTTGAATTTGCCAATCAACTTAGAGACCAGGGTTTTGAGTTTAAAGAATCCATTATCGCTGCTGCAAAGATAAGACTAAGACCCGTTATTATGACCAGTCTATGCACAGCAGGCGGAGCTATACCGCTGTTAATGGCCACAGGAGCAGGTGAAGTTTCTAGAGAAACTCTAGGTGCTGTTATTTTCTTTGGGGTAATTATTTCTGTCTTTTTAACGTTATTTATTGTCCCTATTGCCTATTCTCTAATAGGGAAGAATACTGGCTCTCCTAAAAGAGTATCGAGACTTATTGCTGCTATGCAGACTGAGGAAAGTCTAGAAACTAAGCCCTTATAGAACTTAGTTATTATCAGTCAGTGCAATAACTCTAAAATAAGATTGTTGAGATCTTTTTTCTATTTGCTGTCTCACCGTTGACCACATTGACTCTCATAATTAATAGTTATACGCTTTATTGACACATCTCAAAAGGAAAATTATGAAACTCAGCAAATCGTCAATTGTTCTTATCGTTGTTCTTGGTCTTGTCTTGATTTATATGTTTGGTCAAAGTGAATCGTCATTAGAAATAGTTGATTTTTCTATTGATAAGCCTGAGACCCAAGCCGTGTCAAGTACCTCTAACGAGGATAGAAATCCATATTATGGGGATCTACACGTGCACACATCATACTCTTTTGATGCCTATGTTTTCGGTATCACAGCCACACCAGATGATGCGTATCGTTATGCCAAAGGTGAGGGAATTAAACATCCGATGGGTTATGAAATGAAGTTGCGTGAACCCTTGGATTTTTATGCTGTAACTGATCATGGTATTTTTTTAGGGATGGTTAATGCAATGGCTGATACCACTACCAAAGCGTCACAACAACCCATATCCAAACCTTTTCACAATCTTAATAGACCAGATAACATGAATGAGATGTCCTTTGGTGAAAGAGCCAATCTATTTAGCACTATCATAGGTGGAAATATAGTTGCACAATATCCCTATTGGCACCCCAGGGTCATCAGGGCTTGGTTAACAAAGAACTCAGCACTTGCCTTGAAAGTATTTGATTATGATGTGCATAAATCTGCTTGGGCTGATATTGCCAGAGCTGCTGAAGAGCATAATGATCCAGGGAAATTTACTTCATTTATTGGTTATGAATTTACTTCTTCAACCAATGTTGAGGGTGGCAACCTTCACAGGAACGTTATCTTTAATTCTTCTGAAGCCCCAATTAGGCCTTGGTCAAGAATTGATTCTATAAACCCTGAAGATTTATGGACTTGGATGGATAAATTAAGAGACAAGGGTGTTGATTCTTTGGCCATGCCACACAACAGCAATGGCTCGAATGGCCAGATGTTTGAGATGGAGACATTTAGAAGTTATCCAATTGACAATGCCTATTCTGAAAAAAGAATGAGAAATGAACCGATTGTTGAAATCACCCAAGTTAAAGGAACATCGGAAACACACCCATTGCTTTCGCCTGATGATGACTGGGCAGATTTTGAAATTATGAATAAACGAATAGGCAGTAGGCCTCCAGTATACAGTATGCCTGCGGGTGGTTATGTAAGGGATGCTTATTTGAGAGGATTACGTCTTGAGTGGACACGTCAAGGGAATCCCTATAAATTTGGCCTCATAGGCTCAAGCGATTCCCATACTGGGGCTGGGGCATACGACGAGAATAATTATTGGTCTAAAGTCGGCTTACTGGACGGCACTGCTCAGGCTAGAGGCTCGGTGCCGCTGTCAACAGATAGAGTCAGCATGCTGAAAGAATACGCCGAAGAATACAGACAACCCTTGAGTATTAGCGAAGAAGAGCAGGGCACATACACTGCTCCAGGATTTTTTGATCAGTGGGGTGCTGCAGGCTTGGCTGTCGCATGGGCTGAAGAAAATACTAGGGATTCAATATTTGCAGCGTTTAAGAGAAAGGAAACTTTTGCAACAACTGGAACGAGAATGGCTGTCCGATTTTTTGCAGGCTATGATATGCAATCCATAGATCTAAATTCTGAATCTTTGATTAAGCAAGCGTATGCACAAGGCGTACCGATGGGTGCTGACTTGATGGCAGAAGGAACAGAGTCTCCTGATTTTATTGTTTGGGCACAGCGTGATAAAAATGGTTCTCCTTTGCAAAGAATTCAAATCATCAAAGGCTGGATAGAGCCCGAAAATTCAGTGCCACATGAAATGATCTATGATGTTGTTTGTTCAGATGGATTGAGCGTTGACCCGGTAACCAATAGATGCCCTGATAATGGGGCAAGGGTTAATATTAATGATTGCTCTATCACCCAAGGTGTCGGTGCAACAGAACTTAAAGCCTCATGGTCCGATCCTGATTTTGATCCAAAGGCAAAATCTTTTTATTATGTTAGAGTTTTAGAAAACCCAACCTGTCGATGGTCGACATGGGATGCTATTAAAGCAGGCTTAAAACCTAGAGCCGGTTTACACGAAACCATACAGGAAAGGGCATGGACGTCACCTATTTGGTTCGTCCCACCACAAGACGATCTAGATATAATCCCATTGGCAGGGTCTGTATCTGCAGAGAAGTAGTATTTACTTGCAGCTCTCACTAAATTGCGTAAAAGAATATTAATTTTTCTGATTATTGGATTTCTTATCTATCTGATTGACGTAGTCTTAAACCCTGTAGAAAATAATAAAGACATCTACATCTCTGACCAAGAATTAACCAGTCTTATTTCAGCCTGGAAGTCTCAAGTAGGAAGAGATCCTACCGATGAAGAAATTGTTAAAATTATTAACAATTTAGTTGAAGAAGAAATTCTCTATAGAGAGGCTCTATTATTGGGGCTGGATAAAGAAGATAGGATCATAAAGAGAAGGTTGGCTCAAAAAATAACGTTCTTAAAACAAGAAACTCTTCCTGAAAACCCTAATCAAGAGGATTTAAGACAATTTTACGATGAGAATAAAGAAAAATATTATATACAGTCTAGCTATAGCTTTACCCATCTTTTTTTTGCCAAAGAAACGGACTCTTTAGCAAGGTCAATTGAAGCATTGAATGAGTTATTGTCTGATGCAAAATCTATAGATTCGGATCCTTATCTTCTGGGTAAGAATTTCACAGATAAAACCCTTGAGGAAATTGCCAGAAACTTTGGCAATAATTTCATCGTTGCCTTTGATGATATGGAGCTAAATCAGTGGTCGGGGCCCTTTGAATCATCCTTTGGGCATCACTTGGTGTTATTGAAGGATTTTGAGGGCGGTTATTATCCGTCTTTTAATGAAATCGGAGATCAAGTACTCAGTGATTATCTGACACTGAATAAAGAGAATGCCGTAAATCAATATATTAATAATGTTAAATCAGAATACCGAGTCATTATTAATCCGAATTTAAAGTTTTAATGTCTAAGCTTAAGCTTTACAGTTTATTGTTCTTCATTGTATTTGCTCCTTTTCTCAGCGCTCATGAGTTTAACCCAGCGCACCTTGTTATTGATGAAATAGCTGACAACGAATATCAAATCAATTGGATGTACCCAATTAAAAATATTGGTCCCAGAGCTGAAATTATTTTTCCTGAGACCTGTTCAAGTGAAGCACAATCTCCTTATCAACAGGGCAAGTATTTAGTTGAGAAGATTGATTTAACTTGCAACAAGTCCTTAAAAGGTCAAGCGATAGAAGTTACAAACCTCAGTGTGCTGACAGATGCTTTGGTGACCTTTACTGACCGTAATAACGATGTGTTCGAAGGTTTGATGAACCTTAAAGAGCCAAGATTAATGGTGCCAATCAACAAACAATCCATCCCTTCAAGTTACCTTACTCTTGGCATCGATCATCTGATTAGTGGTGTGGACCATATTCTATTTATACTGGGTTTAATGTTCCTGGTGTCCGGCACTCTAAACCTAATCAAGACGATAACTGCCTTTACCGTGGCGCACAGTATTACATTAGGGCTTTCCGTTTTGGGTTTGATATCTTTACCTCAGGCTGCCGTTGAGGCCATTATTGCTTTGACCATAGTCTTTCTGGCTTTGGAAATTAGCGAGAATAAATACTACAAATCAACACCCTGGTTAATCGCCTTTGGATTTGGTTTACTCCATGGGTTAGGTTTTGCTAATGCTCTCACTGAAATAGGGATAGCAAATGAGCAACTGCTTTTCTCTTTACTCTTTTTTAATCTTGGAATTGAGGCAGGTCAGTTGCTAATGATTCCTGTTTTTGGCGTTTTAATTTGGATGGCTCATAAATTTAACAAATACAATCAATCAGCGACTTGTGTTTCATACGTATTGGGTTCGATGGGTTTTTTCTGGCTGATTAACAGAACCATTGGAATCATATACTAGCTGCAGATAACTAATCTATGAAAAAAATATCTCTTTGGTCAGGCCCTAGAAACATATCCACAGCGATTATGTATAGTTTTGCTCAAAGACATGATACTCAAGTAGTTGATGAGCCTTTATATGGTTATTACCTTCGTGAAACAAAGGTTAATCACCCAGGGCATAAAGAAATTATGAGCAGTCTTAATTGTGATGGTGAATCGGTTATCAGTGATCTATTCAACCTCAAATTGGAAGATCAAAAGACCATTCTATTTATGAAACAAATGACAAAACATCTTGTGGATATTGATCTGTCTTTTTTAAAAAAAACAGACAATATACTTCTTATAAGAAATCCAATTGACATGCTGCCTTCGCTAGCAGAACAGTTGCCTCAACCTACACTTAGCGACACCGGCTTTGACAAACAATGGGAGCTTTACCAATACTTAGAAAAAATAGGAAATAGACCAATTATTGTTGATGCCACAGAGCTACTCAACAATCCCAAGAATATTTTATCCACACTTTGTGAGCACTTAAATATTGAATTTTTACCAACAATGCTTAGTTGGAAACCTGAGCCAAGACAAGAAGATGGGATTTGGGCACAGTATTGGTATAAATCTTTACACAAAACATCCGGATTCAATACGTACATTGCTAAATCAAACTTTCCTGTTGAACTCAACCCACTTCTAATAGAATGTAAACCTTACTATGAGCAATTATATAAACAATCAATCAAGGTAGAAAAATAAAAGAATGAGTGCAGTGGATAAACGTAACCAGGATATTCTGGTTCATATTAATGGAAAATTAGTCCCTCGGGATGAAGCTAAAATATCCGTATTTGATAGTGCAGTTCAAGGCGGGGATGCGGTCTGGGAAGGATTAAGAATATATAAAGGCAGGATTGCGGCACTAGCTGAACATCTAAAAAGACTTCAAGACTCTGCAAAAGCATTGGCGTTTGAGAACGTTCCTTCTTCAGAAGACATCAAAGAAGCATTATTTGCCACCTTAGAAGCAAATGGCATGTGGGATCAGGCCCATATAAGATTAACGCTTACCAGAGGAGAAAAAATAACTTCTGGAATGAATCCAAAATTAAATCAGTCTGGGTGCACACTCATCGTATTAGCAGAGTGGAAACCGCCAGTCTATTCAAATACTGGGATAAGAGTAATCACTTCATCTATCAGAAGAAATTCACCTCAATTCTTAGATTCTAAAATTCATCATAACAACCTGCTAAATAATATCCTGGCGGTAATCGAAGCTAATGTCAGTGATGTTGATTCTGCAATAATGCTTGATAACAATGGCTTTATATCAGAGACAAACGACACAAATATTTTTATCGTAATAAACAATGAAATTCACACCCCGACTGCTGACAGCTGTTTACCTGGGATCACAAGAAGAATGATCATTGATATAGCAAATAGAGAAGGCATAAAACTTCAAGAGAGAAATATATCAAACAGTGAACTTTATTCAGCAGATGAAGTGTTTACCTCAGGAACCATGGGAGAAGTCACACCCATTCTAGAAGCTGATGGAAGACAAATTGGAGACGGAGCTCAGGGGCCAATCACTAAAAGAATTCAATCATTGCATGCAGATTATGCATTTGAAAATGGGGAACCAGTGCCATTTTCCAACCCTGAATAATCTGGGTTTAACAATCTAGATTCAATGAGTCATTAAGACCCTCTGTAATGATCTTTAATTAAAAATGGCAGATAGGTTAAAAAGAAAGCAAAAATTGCTGCTGGTATCAGCACAGTAATATGTAATGGAGCATCCGGAAACCAGTTCATAATCGTATCTCCCTGAGGTTTATCCCTTAAATACCAAAAGTTAGCATCTGCACCTAGCATTAGATTGATTATATAAATTAAGAGAGTAAACAATAGGGTAATGCCAACAACAAATAGAAAATCTTTAAAGTAAGGTCGCTCATTAAGAGCAAACAAGGCAATACCAATACCCAGTAAAATTAAGCCATGCCCATAATAAAAATTCACATATTCAGGATCAGGAAATGTATGGGTTAGTGCAGGAGTAAATAGCGCCATTGAAGCTGGAATAATTCCCCAAAAGAAGGCGCAATGAAAAAATCGTGGCCCATACCCTAAAAGGTAGAGTCCGATGGTTATTTTAGAAAAATCACACATATGAAGCGGTATCGCTTCTTGCCAAGCTAATTGGTAACTGTAAGCATTGAACACCTGCATCACCGCATGAGTAAGAAGCAATACACCAACCGACACCCTGGCGTATTGAATTCTTTCTGTTGATTGTGATCTTATCCAAAAAATTGCTAGTGCAATAACACCAAAAGTTAACACAAGTGTGAATAAGTGAATTTGATCAAAGAGTATAAAAGGCTGCATGGAAATTATTTTACATAAGTTAAATATCGGTTTGTCAGAAAATCTTAACTTTTATGTATCTTCATAGATTTGTTAGTCTTTGGGTATGAAAAAACTAATCTTAATATCAGGATTACTCATTTGCATGAATGCGTTATCCAAAGAAATCATAGAATCTAATATCCATAGGCATGTAGATCTGCTGGCGTCTGATGAATTCGAAGGGCGTGCTCCAGGAACTGAAGGCGGAGAAAAAACCAAAAAATACCTAAAAAATGAGTTTAAAAAGCTAGGTTTATCTCCCATTCAAAATAATTTTTATTTGGAAGTGCCCCTCAGTAAGATGACAGTCAATTTGAATGAATCATTCTTGTCCATAGCCAACAGTAAACGTGCCAACAGTCAAACACTGAACGCAGGCTCTGAAGTTGTTTATTGGACTAAAAGAGTTAATGAAGCAGTTTCTATCCGATCAAGTGAATTAGTCTTTGTCGGTTATGGAATTGTGGCTCCTGAATTTGGGTGGAATGACTACAAAAACATCGATGTCACAGGTAAAACAGTGGTGATGCTCATTAATGACCCTGGTTTTGCCACAGAAGACGCCAATTTATTTAATGGCAGAGCAATGACTTATTATGGTCGATGGACATACAAGTATGAAGAAGCAGCTAGACAGGGTGCAGATGCTGTTTTAATTATTCATGAAACAGCTCCAGCTGCTTATCCATGGCAAGTAGTTGAGACCAGCTGGGCTGGTAAGCAAATAGATCTGAAACGCGAAGACATGGGCCAGTCTAGAGTAAAAGTTGAAGGTTGGATTACCAGTGAGGTAGCTGAAGATATTTTCAATCAAGCAAATCTCAATTTGGAACAACTGAAGCAAGACGCTTTAAGTGCAGAATTTCAAGCAGTAGAAATGCCAGGGTTAACTTTGGATGCAACTTTAAAAAACACAATCGAGTATTCAATGTCTCATAATGTTGCTGCTGTAAAAAGAGGCACTAAGCACCCTGATGAATACATTCTAATGATGGCGCATTGGGATCATTTAGGAATGAATGATGATCAATCTGGAGATAACATCTACAACGGAGCTGTCGACAATGCTACTGGGACAGCTGGATTATTAGAATTAGCTAATTATTTTAGTTCTATAGAGTCCGAGAGATCACTTTTATTTCTTGCTGTGACAGCAGAAGAGTCAGGTTTATTGGGCTCGCAATATTTTGCAGAATACCCACCTATTGATTTATCAAATGTTGTTGCAGGTTACAACTTTGATGCTGTTTTACCAATGGGAAAAACCAAGGATATGATAGTAGTGGGCTATGGTGCTTCTCAACTCGAGGATATCCTTAAAAAAGAACTCAACAAAATAGACAAATACATAACCCCCGACCCAGAACCAGAGAAGGGATTTTTTTACCGGTCTGATCATATTAGCCTTGCAAAAAAAGGCGTACCTATGCTTTATGCAGATGGCGGTATCGATAAGGTTGATGGAGGCCGAGCTGCAGGCAAAGCTATAGCTGATAAATACACGACTATTGACTACCATCAGCCATCAGATGAATATGACTCAACCTGGGATTTATCTGGTTTTACAGAACAATTGACTATTACTGTGAATATGGTCAATTATTTAGCTAACTCAAATGTATGGCCAGAATGGTATGAAGGCAATGAATTCAAATCCATTCGAGAAGAATCCAAGAAATAAATTTAATAGGACTATTTTTGTGAATCTCCATCTTTTTTATAGACAATCACACCGTTGGCTAGGTCTGCTCACTTCTTTACAATTATTGATGTGGACTGTTTCTGGCTTATTTTTCACTTTGCCAGACATTAAAGATGTGAGAGGTGAACAATATTTAGTTAAGTCTCAAACACAAGTAATTGATCCTTTGGTAACTTCTGAACTTTTTTCTATCACAAACATAATTGAAGCGGCCAAGCTTTCTGAAGAGGAAGAGGTGAGTATCAAATTAAAAAGACGTTCAGGACAATGGGTTTATGAGATTGAGCGTCCATTAAAAGAAACGCTGATTTTTGATGCTTTATCAGGAAAACAAAGATCATATCTTGTAGAGAGTGAAGTAATAAATATTGTTCGGTCTGAGACCAATCTAGAACCCATCAATGCGGTTCTTATAAACACACCATTGACTGGTTCTGAGTTCAGAGGAAGGGATTTACCTTTGTATAAGGTCAGTGTATTGAAACCGCAAAAAGGGGTTGTTTATATTGATCCATTAACGGGTGAAATTGTGGCCGTAAGAACAAAACTATGGCGTGCTTGGGATTTTTTATGGTCTTTACACATTATGGACTATAGAGAACGAGATGATTTTTCACATGGTTTAATTAGGGTCTTTGCAATTCTTGGCTTACTAACAGTCCTTTCAGGAATGTTGCTATGGTATTACTCTAGTAAATACGGGCCATCAAAAAATGCAGGTTAATAAATTTAATTTAAATACAGGAGGTTAGTATGACAGTAAGTGTTTTATTGGAAGGTGTTTTAAAAGACGGTGAAGTGGAAAATTTTACTGCACTATGCGAAGAGGCCTATAAAGTTACTAGGGCTTATGATGGTTGTCATGGAATTAATTTGACGCTTAATATAGAAAATAAAAATAATTTTGTGATGACTGAAACATGGGAATCAAAAGAGCATTATGAGCGCTACCTTGCGTTTAGAACTGAAGATGGAACAGTGGAGTTAATTGGCTCTCTATGTGATGAAGGACCATCAATAAGAATTTTTGATATAACAGCGGTTTAATTGTCTAAACACATAAATGAACACGCATAAATTTGTAAAGCCCATTATGCAGGGCTTAACAAAACTACATACACTGCTGTATAACAAATTTGGTGGTAGATTTCTTGGCACTTTCCTTGGTAATCCAATTTGTATGATTACCACTGTTGGCCGAAAATCAGGAAGCCTTAGAACCATACCTTTGTTAACCATTCCCTATAAAGATGACTATATATTGGTTGCTTCAAGTGGTGGCTCACCAGCACATCCAGCGTGGTGCTATAATTTAATTAATGACCCAAGAATAGAAATGACAGTCAACTCAAAGACATTCACTGCACACGCTAGGATGTTGTCTGACAAAGAAAAAAATAACATCTGGCCAACGATTATCGAAGCATGCCCCTTTTATGAAGAATACCGACAAAAAACAACAAGAAATATTCCTGTTTTTGTCTGTAGTGCCATAAACTGAGATTTTAGGATAGGATTTCACCGGGGCAATTAAAGAATGAAGATTGACATAATAATTGACCCAACTCACACAACAGAAGAGTTTCTAGAGTTGGGAATTATTGCAGAGAAATTAGGATTTAATGCTGTTCTGACAGCAAATTATCCATCAGCAATTGACCCTTTTATTAATTTTTCCGTCCTTGCAAAAGAGACTGAAAAAATCAGTATGGGCCCAGTGGCAATCAGTCCTTTCGAAACACACCCTTTGAAGCTATCTAATCTTCTATTCGGTTTAAATCAGCTGTCTAAGGGCAGGGCAAAGATTATAATTGGCGGCGGTGGAGGAACATTAATCTCAATGGGTCTAAAACCTGATCGTCGAACCATGCACCCTAATATGATTCTAGGTGTCAGAGAATGTATTGAATTTTTAAAAAGTTTATCTTCCAGTGAACCAATTGTATTCAATAAAGAAATTTTTCAGATCACAGCTCCCAAACCAGAGTGGATAGATCAACCTAGCCCTGAAATTTATGTTGGTGCAACTAAACCTAAAATGTTAGCAATGGCTACTGAAATGGCCGACGGTTTGATCATGAGTGATGTAACGTTGGCACGAATAGACGAATGCTTAGATCTTATCAATCAAGGGTTAAAGAATAATGGTCGTGACAGAAAACATTTTTCAATCAGCAACCTATTTTCTTGGCATATAAAAGGGGATAAGGATGAAGCTAAAGCAGAAGCAAGGGCTAAACTGTTTGTCCGTGGGATGCTAGATAACTGGTATATATCAACATTCTTAGATCAAGATGAAGCTCAAATCGTTGAAGAAAACCTCCAAGCATTCGCTCAAGCTTACGCTCAAAACAGCGACATCATTGAGGGGGTTCCCAATGCTATTGTTGAAAAGCTTGTAAATAATCTTACATTTACCGGTGACAATGATGATATAGAGAGAATTATTGACGAGCTCAAACAATTCAAGAAAGCAGGATTAGATGAGTTTGCTATAAGGCTGTACAAGGATCCAAAAGAATCAATGGAGTTAATAGCTGAAAGAGTAATGCCTCATCTGCAATAGTTAGAGTTTAATATAGCTCAATTCTTCCAAGATCAATTTCTGCCTCAAAATCTTTCCCAATCGCAACAATGCCTATAGATTTAATGTTGGAGGATTTAAATTTTCCAGGTTGATAGAAATTAGATTTTTTAAAAGTAGTAAAAGGAATAATCACTTCTTTCCATTCATTTGTGACATTAAATTCTGCTGAATAATATTGCCAAGGTGCTGGTGTGTATTTTGTTCTAAGATGTAACTGGTAGTTCTCATTATTACCTCTGACTCTTAGCTTTATACCTTCGAAATTCTTATCTATTTTTTCTATTCCAGTTGCAAATTGAATAAAGCCACCATTATTTTCTGTGCTGACATTACCTGTCATTCTATAAAAGTTTTCTCCATTCTCATTCATAAATGCTAATTTACCTTGAGAAACGCCACCCATAACCGTGTCCGTGAAATAAACCCAATTTCTATTTTTAGAGTTTTCAAGATTATCAATAATCATAGATGCATTGGCCGTATTTAGAAAAAGTATTAGCGATATTATAAGTAATTTTTTCATGTTAGTGATCAGTAATTATTTAAGTTGGTGATGGTATTCGTCGGTATAGAAATAATGGATTTAATTATAAAATATCTATGATCTTCATATTCAAAACACATTGTTACCCTAGTATATCTATTATGAATAAATTACTAATATTCTTCGTAGCTCTGCTTTCCACAAACTCGTGGGGTTATAATTCTGAAATCAATAAAGGTGATTGGATCTTAAGATCAGGCTATACCTTTTTATTGCCCCAATTTAGTAATGACAGTCAGATAGGAATGGCACGTTTTGGGATGCCAACTTTTTCTTTTAGCTACCTAATGACTGACAATATAGGGATTGAATTCTTGACAGGACTCCCCTCAGAAATTGATATTTATAATAAATCTATGGGAGAAGAAGCTAAAATTGCATCCTTTATTTCGCTGTCTCCTAATGCGACGATGCAATATTACTTCAAACCAAAAGATTCTGATTTTAGACCCTATGTTGGTTTAGGTTTAATATACTCATCCTTCCATAAAGAAAAATCTCTCGGCATCCTATCCGGTGCTAATTTCAAGCTTAAAAAGTCTTTAGATCCAATATTTCAGACTGGTTTTGACTATGTGGTAAATGAAAAAATTAGTTTAAATCTTGATGTCAGAAAACTAAAAACATCATCCGGTGCTTCTGTTACAGAGCTCCATAAAACTATTATGGGCCCTTATGCTCCACAGAGAATCGATTATGAAATGGGCATGCAACCCATAACCGTTAGCTTCAATTTTACATGGTTATTCCATAACCCTAAAAAGCTTAGGGAGAAGAGAACACTTCAAGAGAGAGTCACTCTTAAACAAAAAAGAAAAACAATAAGAGCCATAAGAGACATTTAAGGTTTTTAACTTTACTTGTAATTATTCTTCATCTTTATTTTTTTTAGCCTTTTTGATCCTGAATAGATTTGTTAGGATTTTATTATGAAAAAAATTAACCTTATTAAATATTCGCTTTTATTTGTATGGCTTATCTGTCTTTTGAATTTGGTTTTTCCGATATCAGCCTATATTAATTATCTCTTAATATTTCTAGTCGTTACACATGTGTTAGAGTTTTTTGTGTTTTTTAACAAAATTAAAGATCAGAGAATTAAGAATTTCTTCCTGGTGTTAATTTTTGGGTACCTGCATCTTCAGTCATTAGGGCGAAATGATAACTAGGGGTCTTTATGACAAATATATTCTGCCCCATCTATTGAATTGTTCATGCAGCTCTAAACCATTTATACATCAAAGGGAGAAAGTCATCCCCTTAGCCAGAGGTAGGGTGCTGGAAGTTGGAATCGGTTCTGGTCTAAACCTTCCTTATTATCAAAAAGACAATATTAAAGAAATTTGGGGTTTAGACCCATCGGAAGAACTCTTGTTAATGGCGAAACAAAAGGCTAATGCTGAAGGCATGGACGTTCAATTTATCAATGCTTCTGCAGAATCCATAGGATTGGATGACAATTTTTTTGACACAGTAATAATCACCTACACCATGTGTACAATCCCAAATTTAAATCAAGCACTTTCTGAGATTAAACGTGTTATGAAAACGGATGGACGACTAGTATTTTGTGAACATGGAACGTCACCTGAGCCACAAGTATATAAATGGCAAAATAGATTAAATAAGGTTTGGTCAAAAATTTCAGGTGGTTGCAATATCAATAAAAATAT
>CAYQEV010000029.1:0-18266 GCA_964416745.1 uncultured Woeseia sp. | reverse complement strand
GATCTGGAATGATGCCATTGTTGCAAGCAAGAATGCATTGCTTGGCATGGACCTTGTAGAGTACACCTTGATTTGCATAAACTATTTCGACCCCATCTTTGATGTTAGTGGCAGATACCACCGTGCTGTTTAAACGGATATTGGTGTCTTGTCCCGGCACATCTAACATGGAATAATCCGCTTTAGCAGTAACAATATCTTCCATATTATTTCCGGGTATTGAGTGAGGGATAAGTTGTCGCACTAGTAATCTTGCAATCGTTGCGTTGCCGTCAGGAAAGTGGAAAATATACGGCTCATTAGATAAAACATTCTTGCTCACGTAATCACGAATACTCTCATCTACAGTGTCAACATCATACATAAGATTTTCTTGGTAATTAATTTCTTCGCTTGGCTCTTCGTCACCCGTGAAGCCTAGTCCAGCAAAGCCAGGTAATCCGTCTCCCCAGCAACCAATAGCAGGAATAGCATCATTGCCCACGCCCCACAGGCCCCATAGCAAACTATGAAAAATACCAATCACCTCCTCACCAACCTTGTGATATTGTCTTAAATAGTCTTCGTAACTGATGTTGTCTAACAAATAATATTTCTCCTCGAGACTTAAATCGGGGAAAAAATCTGTCTGATCCAAAAATAGCCGGACAAATTCTTCTTTGGATTGATCTGATATTGGCAACTGAGATGCAACTCTTTGAATATTATCAGGTTTTATAGAATCCTTGTAAGTAAGGTCGTATCTGAAAGTAGGTACATTTTTTACGATCTGGCTGACACCATAGGTTGTTTTGTTAAAATAAAAGCCTGTATCAAGCCCTCTATTCTTAAAGTAATCAAAATCATATGCCTGATAAAATTTATTAAAATCTATACCAAGATCGGACAATAGTTTTTTTGAAACTTCCTCATAATAACTCGGTGACTCAATAGATTGACTGCCCCCATAGGCAAGCATCGTCCGTTCATTCACAACAAATTCATTGCGTTTGGCATGGCCGCCAAAATCATCGTGGTTATCTAAAATGAGGGTTTTTGGAATTTGTTCTGTGCGATCTTTAAAAAAATGAGCAGCTGACAATCCTGAGATACCGCCACCAACCACTATTAAGTCATAGCTCTCACCTGTATCTTTAACCTCATCAATAAACCCACTGCCTGTGAATGCAAGCTTATGTGCATAATTAAAAGAGTTTGGATGATTACCCCTAATGCCTGTTAACACTGGCGGATAGTAATCAATATCAATGCCTTGAGATTTCAAAAAATCTATAGGGGCAATAGTGCCAGCAATCCCTAAGCTAACACCATTTAAGAAATCTCTTCGAGTAATGGATAATCTATTTTTCATAACTTTACTCTAATCTAAAAACAGTTTTGCCCTCAAGGAGAGTTTGAATAACTTTCACTTCGCCAATCTTCTCATGAGGTATTTCATATAGATTCTCTTCAAGAATAATGAGGTCCGCATATTTCCCAATCTCAATACTTCCTGTTAGATTATCTTGGTGCATCAAATAAGCTCCGTTGATTGTGTAAGCTTTCAGCATTTCAGTAAGCTCCATTTTTTCGTCTTCATTGAGGGTGCCATCAATCTCATCATCTGGGTCAGATCTCCTAATTGCAGTTTCTATTGCAACCAATGGATTCATAGTGCTTACGTCCCAGTCACTTCCGCCAGCTACCATTCCTCCCGCATCGTGGACACTTCTAATTGGGTACATCCTATTTACTCGATCTAAACCTACTTCTGGCAGGTTTACCAATGTAATCCATTCATCTGGAAGGGCCCACGCTGCTTGGAAGTTAGCAATAACATTCAATGCACCAAAGCGCGGGATGTCCTTTTTATGGATCAACTGAAGATGTGAAATATGATGCCTATTATCTCGTTCTCCATTGTTCTCAATAGCGTATTCATAGGCATCAAGAATAGACCTGACTGCCTTGTCTCCAATTGCATGTGTCATTACTTGAATACCCTGGGAATCGAATTTCGATACAGTGGCATTCAGCTCTTCCTGGCTAAGATATAAAATTCCTGTGTTGTCTGTACCAATATAAGGATCTAATACTGCACCCGTTTGACCCTCAAGCACTCCGTCTATAAAGATCTTAATACAATCCACCCTCATCCTCTCATGCCTGTATATACCTCTATTATTAAATATAGATTCGAACTCTTCTCGACTGTGTGCAAAATTGGTTACGCCTAAATCAATACAAGCAATCAACCTTAAGCTCAGGTCACCTCTATCTGCAACTCTCTTCAATGAGGTCAATTCTTTTGCTCCCTCAGCTGCTGCTACCATAGAAGTTATTCCATACTGATGTGCCAAATTTTGTGCATAAATCAGTCCTTTCTCCTGGAGTTCATCGCTATCAGGAGGTATCAAATTAGACACTAGGCTCGAAGCAGCTGGCTCTCTCAAAGTGCCACTTGGCTCTCCTGTTATAGGATCTTTTTCAATAATCGCTCCCTCAGGATTTGGTGTCTGAGATGTAATTTCAGCCAGCTCAAGCGCCCTCGAATTAACAAGAGCATTGTGTCCATCTGAAGCACTGAGGAAAATAGGCACTTCTTCACTTATAGAATCTAAAAATGACTTATTGGGGTTTGCCGAGGGAAATAATGCAATATTAAATCCACCTGCGTATAACCATCCTGTTGCTTTAGTCAGATCGCTTTCTAGGCATACTTTAAGTTTCTTTCTGATCATCTCGATATCATTGATGCCCATGAGAACGCATTTAAACGCCATAACTCCAGACCAAACTGGATGAGCATGTGCATCATGGAATGATGGCATCATCATTTTACCGTCTAAATTTATCACAGCGGTGTGTTCATCAATAATTTGTTTAATCTCTTCATTTGAACCGACTTGTTCAATGACTCCATCTTTAATGGCAATTGCTTCAATAATGTCAAGTTGACTATTGAAAGTGTGTATTGAGCCATTGATAAACACCTGTCTCACAAGACTGTCGGATGCCAACAGATGATTTGAGGTAAGAGTTAATATAACTATACCGATCTTAATAAAGAAATTTCTCACCGATCTGTTTTTATCTTGATCCATTGTCTTGTCATTGTCCGATCTACCTTTGGTGATGCTATTTCAGCAATAAATAACTTCTTCATGATCTCCTCATTTGGGTAGATACCAGGGTTACCTAATATGTCTTGATCTAACATTATCTTAGATGTTTTGTTGGGATTAGCAAACTGAACTTGGTTACTAATTTTTGCAATATTTTCAGGTTTTAATATGTGGTTCAAGAATAGATGGGCATTGTCAGAATTAGGGGCATCTTTAGGGATAGCCATCATATCAACCCACATCTGAGCACCCTGATTTGGAATTTGATAATCAATATCAATGTTATTACCAGATTCTTTAGCTCGTTGCCCAGCCTGCAAGATATCGCCATTCCATCCAAACACGAGACAAATCTCTCCATTCGCCAAGTCATTAATGTATTTTGATGAATGGAAATATCTAATAAAAGGTCGAACCCCAACCAATAAATCGAATGCCTGGCCTTGGTAATGCTTAGGATCTTTGGTGTTAGGGTCTAAGCCTAAATAAAATAATGCGGCTTTAAACACCTCGCTTGGCGCATCAAGAAAGGCGACCCCACATTGTGCAAATTTACCGATAATTTCAGGATTAAAAATGACATCAAAGGTGTTCATTTGAAAGTCATGTCCCATAATTTCTTTGGCTTTATTCTTGTCGTATCCAATGCCAGTGGTTCCCCATAGATAAGGAATTGCAAATGTATTTCCCGGGTCCATAGTCGATAATAATTTCATTATCTCCTGATCTAGATGCTCATAATTAGTGAGTTGAGGTTTGTTTAAGTCTTGGAAAATGCCTGCAACTATTTGTCGTCCCAAATACTCGATACTTGGCCCCACAATATCGTAACCAGTATTCCCTGCTAATAATTTACCCTCAAGCACCTCATTACTATCATAAACATCGTAAATGACTTCAATTCCAGTCTCATCTTCAAATTCTTCTATGACTGCCTGAGCTATATAATCTGACCAGTTATACACTCTGACCTCATTTGCAACAACACCGTGCGAGACAGACAATAATATAAGCAGGTATTTAGAATAAAAAAGCTTAGGCCTTTTCCAAGGTCTCACAATCGATCCTTAATTGAGTAATAGAGCATGCCCAGATAAAATCCAGGCCATCTTAACAAGGTGCCCCCTGGAAATGTGGGGATCTTCACTTTATTAAAGACATCCAGTCGACTAGTGCTTCCATCAATTGCTTCTGCAAGAACTGTACCGGCTAATGAGGCCATTGCAACTCCGTGCCCTGAATAACCCTGCGCAAAATAAACATTCGAGTCAAGTCGACCGAGATGCGGCATTCGATTCACTGTCACAGCAATTGTGCCTCCCCAAGCATAATCAATCTTTGTTTGCTGAAGATTAGGAAACACATCAAGCATAGTTTTACGGACATAACTTTTAAGGTCTTCTGGGAATTTATTAGTGTAATTTTCACCGCCACCGAACAATAAACGATTGTCCTCAGATAACCTAAAATAGTGAACATGAAACATATTGTCATGGGCACAGACATTATCACGATTAATATATCTTGCTTCTGACTCTTCAAGCGGCTCGGTGGCTAGAATAAAATTGTTAATCGGGATAATTTTACCGGCTATGCGTTTTTCTAATTTCTCCAGGTATGCGTTGCAGGCTAAAACGACTATCTTTGCGTTGACCGTTCCATGCTCAGTGGTGACTTGTGATGTTGAGCCCTTTGAATAATTCAATACTTTAGAGTTTTCATAGATTTCTACGCCTTGATGCTCTGCAGCGTCTGCCAGACCAAGAGCATAATTAAGAGGGTGTAAGTGCATCCCGCCCATATCCATTGACCCTCCTCCTTTAAAGAAAGGGCTATGGAATATATCGTAGACTTCTTCTTGTTCTACATATCGAATTAAATTGTAATCGTAATCCTTATTCAATTTGTCTACATAATGACGATGATCACCATCATCTTTTGGGTTATTAGAAACAGCCATGTTGCCATGCGTTAAATCACAATTAATTTGATGATCAATAATTCTGTCTTTCACAATTTTTTTTGCGTGTTCGCTTAGGTCCCACAACTCTCTTGCTAAAGATTTTCCATAATCCTTTTCCAGCTGATCAATTTTTTTATTATGGCCGCTACCAACTTGTCCTCCGTTTCGGCCTGATGCTCCCCATCCTATTTTATTTGCCTCTAACAACACCACGCGATAATTTTTTTCAGCAAGATTTAGTGCGGCTAATAACCCGGTATAACCACCGCCTATAACACACACATCGGCATCAATAGATTCAGTTAACTGTGGTCTTTGTTTATTTGAATTAGCTGAATGAAGATAATAAGAATCTGGATAATTTGATTCAGGAGTTGTCATGTTGGTGCTATTTATAAGCTACTGATATGCCTGTTTGTTTCATCGAGAGTTTTGATTGTTTTCTCGATGAGCTCATCAATTTGACTTTCACTAATAATTAAAGGTGGTGCAATAATCATTGTGTCGCCAACAGCCCGCATGACCAAACCATTGCTAATCGCAATATCTCGACAAATAGAACCTGCGCTTATGTCAGAAGAAAATCTTCCTCTAGTGTCTTTGTTATTAGAAATTTCAATGGCTGCAACTAAGCCCTTAATTCGAGCCTCCCCTATTAGTGGGTGATCTGATAGTTTTTTCCAACGTTCTTCTAAATACGGGGCCGTTTTATTCTTAACCAGGTCTAATATATTTTCTCTTTCAATGATTTCAAGATTCTCTAATGCCACAGCACACGCAGCAGGGTGTCCGGAATAAGTGAACCCATGAATGAATTCCCCGCCTTTGCTAACAACATCAGTTACCTTGTCATTGACCAGAACACCGCCTAAAGGAAGGTACCCTGAAGTCACTCCTTTAGCGAAGGGAATGAGATCTGGCTTAATTTGATAAACATCCGTTGCAAACCATTCACCTAGACGTCCAAATCCAGTGATGACTTCATCGGCAATCAGTAAAATCTCATGCTCATCAATAATATTTTGTATTGCTGGCCAGTATGATTCAGGAGGAATAATAACTCCTCCAGCACCTTGGATAGGCTCTGCAATAAATCCAGCAATGTTGTCAACACCATAATGATTAATCGCACGCTCAAGTTCTTGTGCAACTTCCAATCCAAACGCATCAGGGTCATGATCACCACCTTCTTCAAACCAATATGGCTGGGCAATATGATGAATATTAGGGATTAAACCACCTTGCTCATGCATGCCAGTCATGCCTCCTAAACTTGCAGCAGCTACGGTACTGCCATGATAAGCGTTCTTTCGGGCTAGAATAATTTGCTTCTTTGGTTGCCCTAATAGTTGCCAGTAGTGACGAACCATCCTGACAACAGTGTCGTTGGCTTCAGAACCTGAGCCGGTAAAAAATACATGATTTAAGTCAGCCGGAGAAATTGCCCCCAATTTTGCACTTAATGCAATTGCTGGAGGATGCGTGCACTGAAAAAAATTATTGTAATAAGGCAGCTCTTGCATTTGTTCATAAGCGGCCTGAATTAGCTCCTCTCTACCATAACCAAGATTTACACACCATAAACCTGACATAGCATCTAATATTTGGTGGCCTTCAGCATCCCAGATATAGACGCCCTTACCTTTCGTGATAACACGTGTTCCCTTTTTGGAAAGCTCTAAATGATCAGTGAAGGGATGTAAATGGTGATCCCTATCTTTTTCTTGTAATGATTTTAAATCCATAATCTTTCTAGACACTTAATAACAAATATTCTCTTTCCCAAGGACTAATAACCTCAAAGTACTTCTTATATTCATGGTTCTTAGTGGCAATATACACTTGTAAAAAACGACTCCCCATTATTATTGGCATCACTTCACTGTGTTCTAAAAGCTCCATGGCTGCAGATAAATTCTTTGGCAAAGTGAAAGGTAAATTATACGCATTTCCGTCTTCTGGTGCACTAGGTTCCATGTTCTCCTTCATGCCTAAGTAACCACAAGCAAGAGATGCAGCAATCGATAGATAAGGATTAACATCTGCTCCGCCAATTCTAAATTCTATACGTCTATTTTCAGGAGACGAGGATGGAACTCTCAGGCCAGTGGTTCTATTATCATAACCCCAATAAAGATTTATAGGTGCATTCTGCCATCTTGTAAAGCGCCTATAAGAGTTAACATAAGGTGCATTAAATAAAAGTGCTTCAGGTGTGTATTTTTGTAATCCTGCTATAAAGCTTCTAAATTTTTTACTCTCCCCTTCCTTCTCAGAAAATACGTTTTGCTTTGATTCACTATCAATTAATGAAATATGCCAATGCATAGCGCTACCTGGTTCTAATTGCATCGGTTTAGCTAAAAAGGTTGCATAAATATCATGTTGCATAGCGGCCTCCCTAACTAATCGTTTAAACATCATGACCTGATCACAAATCATTAATGGGTCATCATGCTCAAAATTAATCTCCAACTGACCTGTTCCCATCTCATGCTCAAGTGTATCAATCTTGATGTCCATTAACTCTGAAAAGCGGTGTATATCACTAATCACTGGCTCAAACTCATCAAGCGCATCAATACTAAAAGGCTGTCTAACTGTTTCTTGTCTGCCAGAACGACCCACAGGTGGCTCCACATTATCATTAGGGTTAGTGTTTTTTTTAACTAAATAAAACTCAAGTTCTGGAGCAACAATAGGCTGAATATTAAGGTCATTGTATTTTTGCAGAACATTTTTCAAAACCTGCCTAGGTGAAATATCTACAGCCGATCCGTCCTCATAAAAACAATCATTAACAACAGAGGCAGTTGGTTCCTCCCAAGGTAAAAGCCTTAGAGTTTGTAAATCAGGCTTAACAATAACATCACGGTCTGCCGGATTAATTACAGGCACATCTAGAAACTCGCCTGTTACAGTTTGAGTAAAAACAGATTCAGGTAATCGAATTGCTGTATTGTTAAGAAATTTATCAGCAGGCACTAGCTTACCTCGGGCTATTCCTGCAAGGTCTGGAACTATAACTTCAACTTCTTGAATATTTTTATTGCCAAACCAATCAGATAATTGTTTGTCATTCATTTGGGTGCAGTAAATGCTCTACAAGCATCTCCAAACGCATTAAATATTATGAGTGATAATTCACTTTGGCTTGGCTGCCATTCTGGGTGCCATTGAACTGATAGATTAAACCCCTTGGCTTCCTTAATTGTAAACGCTTCAACTAACCCATGATCACTTAGAGCATTAACTTCTAGTTGCTCGCTTAAATTGTTAACCCCCTGAGTATGCAAAGAGTTCACATCAGCGTGCACTAACCCACTAATTTTATGGAGCAGTGAGTCTTCAATAATCTCAACTTGGTGACTAAACCCATATTGTTGTTCATGCGATTCATTTCGGTCAAAATCATGGCCTTGATGGCTAGATTGCAATTCAAGATCTTGATATAAAGAACCCCCAAATGCCACATTCATTTCTTGAAAGCCTCTGCAAATAGCTAATAACGGCATCTCTTTTTGGATGATGGAGTGAATCATTCTAAACACAGAGCGGTCTCTGGATTCATCCAATAACATTTCATCATTAATAATTTCTTGGTTGTATTGATCAGGATGCACATTGGATAAGCTGCCGGTTAATAAAAACCCATCCATACGATTTAAAATTGATTCATCAATATCATTATTCTGATCAACAGGTATAAGAACGCCTGAGCAACCTGAGTGCTGATTGATAGCATTAATATACTTTTCACCAACCATATGAAAATAGTGTGAGTCTTGCATTCTCCGACAACAAACAATGCCGACTAAGGGTTTTTCGGTAGAACTCATAATAATAGTTCCATTTTACGGGTGGTAATTAGGTTTGGCTAACTATATTGATGTTTCCGCAAGCCAAGAGAATAAGCTAGGTATCGTAAACGTCTCTTTAATCCTTCAGAAATTCCCATCATTGAGGGAATAAATATTAGTACTAAGTATGGAACAAATAACATCCCAAAAATAAATGTAATGGCCAATGGCTGTACCAGCCTTGCTTGCAAGCTTGCCTCAAAGAGAATTGGCATCAAACCCACAATGGTTGTTATTGTGGTGAGAATAACTGGCCTTAATCGTTCTTTTGCCCCCATCACCACTGCTTCAGCTAATGCATACCCGTCCATCAAAAATTCCTTCACCGTTCTGACTAAAATAATAGAATCGTTGACTAAAACTCCAGTTAGCCCAAAGAAGGCCATTAGGCTAAACATACTGAGATTAAAACCTAAAAGATAATGTCCTAAAATAGCTCCAATAAGTCCGAAAGGCACTACAGACATTATCAGGAGAGGGGTTGTGTAACTAGAGAATAACCAGGCAAGGATAATGTATATGGATGCAACCGTAATAATCAAAGCTAAACTAAGATCACCGAGAGCATCCGCTTGTTCTTCTGCTTTGCCACTGTATTCAATTGTTACATTAAAATCATTTTCAATTTTCGGTGCGATATTTTTACGAACGGACTGAAGGACAATATTGGTGGTTGTGATTGCTGGGTTCACATCAGCTGTCACAGAAACCTTTCTCACGCCACCTTCTTTCCTAATTTTTGTAAACCCTAACCTTTGTTTCAATATCACCACTTCCGATAGAAGCACATTGTTGTTGTCGGGTGTTATCAAGGAGATATCGCGTATGGTTTGATTGATGGTCTCTACTACAGGTAACTTAACCCTAACCACTATCTCTTCTCCATCCTGTGAAAAACGTTTTGCAACAGCCCCTGAAAACGAATTCCGGACCTGCCTTGCTATTTCTTCAGCACTAAAGCCCATAGCTTCGCCTTCTGGAGTAATCTCTAAGAGTATCTCTTGTTTTCCAAAAGGTAAGTCGTCCTCAACAGCAATAAGTCCAGGCAATGATCTGAGTTCATTTCTCAAAGCTAACGCAGCTTTTTTTGCCGTTTGCAAATCATCACTCACAATTCTTATATCAAGATCTCTCCCCGGTGGCCCGCCTGTTTGACTCTCAAAGACAATGAAGCTCTCAATACCAGGCATTATCCTGGTGGACTCTTCCCAGGCATTAATAAATTCTATATTCCGAATACTTCGTTCATCACCAGCAACCAACTCCACAGTGTAGGAGCCAATGTGAGAACCTGTGGTATTGGTAAGCAGATTCCCCCTGCCAGCATCTGTTGATCCTATATTCCCTACTCCAAATTTTACGAGGCTCCCAGAACCCTTCGTTAAGCTGCTCTCAACGGCTAGAGCTGATCGCCCTAATTCTTCAACCATTGCTTGGGTCTTTGATTCAGGAGTGCCTGGAGAAAATGAGAAATTAGCAAGGACAGTGTCACTTTCAGGGGTATCAAAAAATTCAAAATTAACTCGTCCTGAAAATAACAAACTGACTGACATGAAAAATAAGCAAAGTGTTGCTAGCACTGTAAACCTTTTGCTCGCATAGGTTCTGGCTACCAATGGAGCAACATAATGGTCTCTAAAATGATTAAAATAAACATCAAATGTTCTTGTCTTAGTTTGATCCTGTTGGCTCATTTTCTTCATTGCATGTTTAAGATGCATCGGAAGAATTAAAAAGCATTCAATCAGGCTTGCAATAATAATTAAGCCTAGAGTAATCGGTATAGGGGCAATGATAGTACCCACATCAGCTTTCACCATGAGAACAGGAAGAAACGCTGCTAGAGTCGTTAAGCATGCAGCTAGCACTGGGTAAAACATTCTTTGGGCACCAATCCTAGAAGCATCTTTATAGTTCATTCCTCTTCGGTGCAAAGTGGTTGTATGTTCAGAAACCACAATGGCATCATCAACAACAATGCCAATTCCCATAATCAGTGCAAACATGCTGATCATATCGAGAGATAATCCGATGAAATACATTCCCCCTAAAGCAGCTAAGAAAGCAACTGGTATGCCTAAAGCCACCCAAATTGCAATTCTACCGTTCAAGAAGACAAATAAAACTAATAGCACTAATACTAGACCAGTGAACCCATTGTCAATGAGCATGTCGATTCGTTGTCTCACGGAATCTGCAAAAACATCGTACACAACTATGTCTAAACTTTGAGGGTATTTCGAAGAAACATTTTCCATATATTTCTCAACTAACTCATGCGAAACAAGTGAATCAGCTCCTTGGGTTCTAAACACAACTAAACCTATTGACGGGCCAGTTTTGTTAATACGGTAGCTAGAGTTTGCTTGAAATGTTTCATGTACATTTGCAATGTCACCCAGATAAAGCTTTTCCCCGGTTGATTTAGATAAGACTTCGATCTTTCTGAGGGCGCTAGGATTTCTTGCCAGTTGTTCGCTTCTTATTTGTCTAGATACCCCCCCTGAATTAATGCTTCCAGATGGTAAATCTATGCTAGAAGCTGATAGTCTTTTAGAAATATCATCTAATGACAGGTCTAATTCTCTTAAATTATCCGACGGCACTTCCACCCAGATTTCTTGATCTCTTGCTCCTTCAAAATCTACACTTGCCAGACCCATATTAATTAAATCATCACGCATTTGACGTGCAAAATATTTCAGTGTTTTATTTGAGAAAGGACCTGAAATGTCAATTCGGCAAACCTCGTCCCTTTGAACCACTTGACTAATTACAGGTTTTTCTATGTCTTGTGGAAAAGTTGATATTCTTGAAATAGCAGATTGAACATCAGTTAGTGCTTTCGACATTGAAGCACTTTGTTTGAAACCTATGGATACTTTGCCTCTGCCTTCGTAGGCAAAAGAGTCAACATCGTTAACATCATTGATAAATCTAACTTCTGGCTCTATTGCATTGATGATATTTTCTTCAACATCTTCTGCACTTGCTCCAGGCCACTCAACATTAACAGTGACTATTTCAATTCCGAAGTCTGGCATCAACTGCCTTTTAAGTTGGCTTAATCCAAAGATTCCAAAGAGAATCATTAGAGCCATTAAGAGATTGCCAGCAACTTTATGCTGACTGAAAAAGGTGATCATGCCTTGGCTTGAATAGTTGGAGTTACTATTATTATTTTGTTGCTTATTCTTTTGGCTAAGATTCTTATACATAGTTATAAAATATTAACCAATACGCCTTCGCCGGCTTCCATTAATTGGTTTGTTATGATCATATCCCCTGTTTGAATATCTGAGCTTTTTTGCACGGTCAATATTGCATTACTCCCATCATATCCAAGGATATTAATAAACTGTTTAGTCAACCGCTGGTCTTTTACAACAAACACATAGGCATCTTCATAAATAGAAGTTTCAGGTACGACAATAACTGAATAATAATTTTTATCAGGCACCATAAGCCTCACAAAAGCACCGGGTCTAATTAAAGCTCTACCGCTGTCTATTAAAGAAAGAGCGGCGTAAACATCAACACCACCCGTATTAGATTTAATCTCAGCTCCAATTCGTGCAATGATTGCTTCGAAAGGTATGGTTTTATTTCCTGCAGTCCAATTAATTGATACCGGCCTTCCTATGATGGAATTCTCATCCTCTAATAACCTACCGTACTGAGCTTTTGAAAGTGAAAACCTGACCTCAAGATTATTAATATCAATAATTTCTCCAATCTTGTCATTAAAAGTACTGACCTGTTTTCCTAAGCTCACTAAAACATCATTAATGACTCCGTCATAAGGTGCGTAGAGTTTAGTGTCTCTTAAGTCTTTCTCCGCCTCTGCGAGAACTATTTCTTGTTGGGTTTTCTCAAGTAAGGCATTATCCCGAAACTGTTCTGAAATTGATCCTTGTATAAATAACTCTTCAGCTCTCTCATAATCTCTCTTCAGAATTTGAAACTTTGCTTTTTCTTCAACAACATCATTTGTATATTCAAAATCATCAATTGTAACTAAGAGCTCTCCTTGTTTGACCACGCCCCCTTCTTTAAAATTATCTCCTACTTGGGTGACTTGCCCACCAACAAATGCTCTTAAATCACTTCTTCTTGATGAAACAATTTCTCCAAAAAGTCTCAATTGAGGTTGTATATCTTGATACTCAGCTTGTTGGGCAGAAACGGGCCAAACTTTCTCTTCGGCAACGATTAATGGTGGGTCAAGCTTCGTTGCTGATAGGTAAAAAATAACGAGCACAGTTCCACCCAACAAAATTATTGTTGACTTGGTTGAACGAGGTACTGCAGAAATGTATTTTTTTACTTTATTTATCATTTACATATATATCTATAGGTTCGCTTCTCTCGTATCTTTAGATTCCAAGAGCTAAGGAGTTAGATCCTAATTAAAATAATGATTTTTATCTGCAAGAGTTACAAAAAGTTACATTGGCATTACTTAGAAATAATCATAAATTTTGCTTCACTCTCTGCAATAACAGTCAGGTCAGAAGCAAGTAAAACTCTACCCTGCATAAAAGCCACTCTAGATTTTGTTTTTATACATCTCCCTTCAAGAAGAACTTCATTATTTATTGGTAAGGCTTGTCTATACCTCAGATCGCATTGAGCAGTTTGAGCCACTTGGTTTTTAAGAAATAGCCAATTAGCCATCACGTCATCCAATAGACTAAAAATAATACCTCCATGTGTGGTATTTTGGTAACCGACATGATTTTCTTTGGGGGTAAATCTTCCTCGACATACCTCATCATCATCAATAGTAAACTTTATTTTTAAACCTATAGGGTTATCAGGTCCACAGACAAAACAATTATTGGCATTGAAATCTAACTGTGTCATATCAATCTAAATTGTCTTCCTTGGTCATTACTCTCGATTAGTCCAGCTGTGGTATCTCCAAAATGTGCTGCCAGTATGATTGTCTCAGAATCAGTTAATTCATTAACTAAATTGATTCGAGTTTGATTAGATAATTCTTTATCATCACAAAACATTGTTGACATCTGTGGACACACAACCTGGATAGGGTTATGCAGAATATCTCCAGTTAAAAGGCCTTTTCGATTATGGCTACTAACCTCAATACAGCAGTGGCCTGGGCTATGTCCTGGTGATTTAATCAGATTAATGCCAGGCCCCAAATCAATTGACTCATCTATTATTACAGCTTGTCCTGATTCAATGATAGGCAAAATACTGTCTTCATAGACGAGACGTGTGTATTCATCAAAAGGGTTGGTTGTTTCTTTTTTCATACTTTCAATTTCTGTTGATGAAAATAAATATTTAGCATTGGGGAATGTTGGTACCCATCTGTTATTTACAAGTCTTGTGTTCCAACCAACATGGTCTGCGTGTAAATGAGTACACATGACCATATCGATCTCGCTTGGGTGAATACCGTGAACTTTTAAGTTATCAATGTAATTGCTGTCCCTATTATTCCAATGTTTAAGAACGCCTTCATTGGATTTAAAAATTGGGCCCTGACCAATTCTTATTTTGTCATTACCAATACATGTATCAACAAGAATATTAATATTTGGTGTTCTGATAAGGTAGGAATGCATGCTGAGTATAATCATCCTACTGTCATAATTATAAAAGGGATGAGCCCAGTTTTTATGCTGGGAGAACAGTTCTAAATCAATATCAGGAAACGCATTGACCGCTTTAAACGATTCAACGCCGTCTAAAACCTTGTTAACAGATATGTCGCCAAAATGAAGGGTCTTCATAAAAGACTAGTGTAATTGATAAATGCTAAAGGTGCTTTATTTAAAATAGATCCCAAACATTTGTTTAAACCAAGTCTGCCTTCGCTTGCACACTAGACAAAAAATTAATGCGGCAAAACCAGCAATAAAGCCATCAAATCCTGCAGCATTGATGAGTTCATTTGTATTTGTTCTGACTGGTTGTAACCAAGGTATAGCTCTTGAAGACAATGCAGCAGTTTCTATATCAGCAATTGTTTTTTCAATGGTATTGAGTTGATTCTGTAGTACAACAATATTTTTACTTGCCTCCTCTGCGCTCTCCCTAGAGGCCTGTAGCTGAGATTCATTAGCAACTAATTCCATATTAAGTTGATTGAGTTCAACATTAAGTTGATCGCGTTCAGCGTTAAGTTGTTCTAATTCAGCATTCAGTTGATCTCGTTCAGCGTTTGTTTGACCAATTGACTCTGGATCGGCATTATTAATAATATTAATTATAGCGTCTTGAATAAAGTCAGTATTAATAGAACTTATGGCATTCTCAGTAGCTGCAATAGAATTCCTTAGTTCATTACCAATTGAAATAGACTCCTCTACTTTCATCCTCGATGAAGTTCCGTCGCCCTCTGCTAATGTTAATGAGGCAGCTGTTCTTTCATAATCAGCTCTTGCATTCTTTAACGGCCCTTGTGACATCTCCTCTGGCGTTATGAAAGCTAGGAAAACAAATATAGTTGCAAACAGAATTGTTAAATCTGTAACTTTAGTTAATTGTTTTAAGAACGGTTTAAACATACTTATAGATTGTAGCCTAAATAAAAAAAAAGGGCCCTTTGAAAGAGCCCTTTCTTATGCTTTTAAGAATTTAAAAACTTAAAAAGCTTATTTCCCATTTACATACCGCTTCGGCCGTACATACCTGAGAGAATTGCAAGAACGATGATACCAACAACACCGTTATCACCTAGAGAATTGATCAAATCGATCAAATTTCCCAATACAGCGCCTACAAATGGTACATCACCAAATACAACGCCAGCGGCAACACCGAGTGCTACAAGAGCAACTGCGATATCTGTTAGTTCTCCAATCCAACCTTTGATTTTACCCATGATAAAATCCTCCCCTAATTAAGGTTAATTTTATAATTCCCTTATAAACAATAAATTATTTATAAGGACATTTGATATAACCAAAAGCTAGAGGATGAGTCAAAAACAGGTTGATTATTTGTTTTTTTACAACATTTTTACAATGCTTTGAAAGAGGCCATGGAGATAGATTTTAGGGGAATAATGAATTATTGGTGTAACAGTTATAATGCATTAATACAAAGATAAAGTATTGATTTGATTACTGTTTTTTATTTATTTTTAAAAAAAAGCGAAATAAACCCTTTATAAGAATATCGTCGCGCTTTTTAGACTCATTCTAAAATGATTTTTCCTCTGAATTACTAAAAACTGGTGGTGGCCAGAGGTGGAATCGAACCACCGACACGCGGATTTTCAGTCCGCTGCTCTACCGACTGAGCTATCTGGCCACAAGTTGCGAATATTCTATAGAAAAATACTCAATTGATAAATTAATTCTTATTCTGGAGGAATATATTCTTTTGGTTTTGTTGAGCCTTCTCCAAAAAAGAATTTCTGCAACTCCTCATTAAGAAATTGTCTAGCTTCTGGGTCAAGCATGGATAATCTATTCTCATTAATTAACATCGTTTGATGTTCTAACCATAATTGCCAGGCTTCTTTAGAAATTGATTCATAAATCTTCTCACCTACCTCACCCGGGTATGGTGGTCTTTCAAGGCCTTCTCTATCTTCTTTGTAATACTGGCAGTAAATTATTCTTTCCATGAGTTTTTATTTTAATTGATTAATTAATGATTTTACTGGTTTCGGAACACCTAGTTTACTAATTTGTTTTTTGGTAAACCTAACATGATGATCTTCCAAGGCCATAGTATTTTTGATATCAATAACAACTGGTGTAATTTCTAAATCAAAATGACTAAAACCATGATTTATTATTTTGCCATATTCTATTTTTTTTATGTCTTGGCTAATATTATTACACCATTGCTCTATATTTTTATTGGAATCTAGCTCTGGAAAGGACCATAAGCCACCCCATATTCCTTTATTTTCTCTCTTTTCTAAAAGAATGTTATTGTCTTGATCCTTCAAGATAAGAAAAAAAACTGTTTGTTTTGGCTTCTTCTTTTTTATTGTTTTGGTGGGCAATAAACTGACTAAGTTCTTCTCGAAAGCTTTGCAATTCTTTTTCACCGGGCATATTTCACATTGAGGTTTTTTTGAGGTGCAAATAGTCGCGCCAAGATCCATTATAGCTTGGGTGTAAACACTATAATCTTTCTCTGGCAAGCACTCTATCGCAAGAGACCATAGTTTATTATTAGTTTTGCTTAACTTTAGATCTCCACTGATGTTAAAGAATCTCGTCAAGACTCTTTTAACATTGCCATCTAAAATCGGACTAGGTGCAATGCTAGAAAGCGATAATATAGCGCCAGCTGTTGATCGTCCTATTCCTGGTAATGCTATTAATTCCTCAAGTCTCTTTGGTATTATTCCCTTATATTGATCAAGTATAATTTTTGCGCTCTTGTGAAGATTTCTAGCTCTCGAATAAAACCCTAAACCTGACCAATGACTCATGACCTGATCTTCGCTTGCTTCAGCAAGACTTGTGACTGATGGAAATGTTTTTATAAACTTCTTAAAATAAGGTATGACAGTAATTACTTGGGTTTGCTGCAACATAATTTCTGAAATCCAAGTCTTATATACGCTAGGATCTTGCTGCCATGGTAAGTCTTTTCTTCCATGAGCATGCCACCATTTTAAAAGTGGTCTTGAAAATTTAATGTGGTGCGTGGATCCCAAAAACTTTTAACCGACGATCTTTGTGGCGCCAATAAAAGCTGTAATGAAAATTAAAATATAAGTTGCATGCACCCATCTAAGAGTGAGGTCCATTCCTCCACTAATTGAAGATTCTATTTCTGGACTAGATCCCTCTGTTGCTAATCTTTCATAGGCTAAACCTAATGGAAAAAATGCAATTTCAATCCCAAGTATAGTTAAATTCACCAAGCCGTATAAACCAACCTTCAGGGCCACTGAATTGGCTTCATAGGGCCCAAAGCCAAGATAGGACGATACAGCCACTATTATCAGGCCAACCCCCAGAGCAACTAAAATAAATCGATTAATTTTTGATAATTGTTGTCCCCATGGTTTATTTAAATTTGCTGCGCCCCCAACATTAATCACCAACCACGCCAGTGTAAATAACCACATCATTGTTAAAGTTATTGGAGATGGATCAATATAACCAAGTGTCTTAGATAATTGCACACCGAAAGGTAGCGCCATGACCCACATGACTCTAGGTAGTAACTCTATCTTCAAGGCCATTTCTAACATTTGAAATCTAGCCTCTACTCCAAGATTTGGATCTGTTGATTTTTTTGAGCAAAGCATTACTCCCACATCAGTACCAAGCCAGAACACAAACATACAAATGTGCAAGAATTTCCATATCTCATACTCAGCCATTGTAT
>CAYQEV010000028.1:0-18421 GCA_964416745.1 uncultured Woeseia sp. | reverse complement strand
TTGTTTTTGACGATGAATTATCCATCCAGCAATGCTAACTCCTATCGCAACCACGAGGATTAATATAGTAGCTAATGCATTGATATCAGGCGAGATTCCCAATCTAACTTTAGAAAAAATTAGCATCGGTAGGGTGGTGGCTCCGGGCCCAGATACAAAGCTTGAGATCACTAAGTCATCAAGAGAAAGAGTAAATGCGAGCAACCATCCTGAAACCATAGCGGGGAAGATAATCGGTAGGGTAATATCCCATATTACTCTCGCTGGCCTTGCTCCAAGATCCATTGCAGCTTCTTCTAATGATTCATTAATTTCTGTTAATCGAGACTGGATAATCACTGCGACATAAGCCATCGAGAAGGTAATGTGTGCAATCGTGATTGTGTTCATGCCTCTTTGACTAGGCCAGCCAATAAGATTTTGAAGATTGACAAAAAGAAGCAACAAGCACAAACCAGTTATTACTTCTGGCATCACCAACGGAGAAGCAATCATTCCGGTGAAGAGCATACGTCCTCTAAATTGCCTTAATCTTGCTAATACCAAGCCCGCCATTGTCCCAAAAATAGTTGCACAAGTTGCCGTGATTGCTGCGATTTTAAAGCTTAGTAGAGCAGCATTAAGGATATTCTCATTATTAAATAATTCCATATACCATCTGATTGACCAGCCACCCCAAACAGTAACTAGTTTTGAATCATTAAATGAGTAGATGATGACCAAAACAATTGGAATATAGAGGAACGCAAAGCCAAAACATAGCATGGAGAATATGAATGTGGATCTTTGGTTCATGATTCGCTCAAAAGTTCCTGATTTTGTCTTTTTTGAAAATAGACTATTGGTAAAACCAACAAAAGCACCAGAACAATTGCCACAGCTGAAGCTACTGGCCAGTCTCTGTTTAAGAAGAACTCATCAAACAACACTCTACCAATCATTAATGTATCAGCACCACCTAACAAGGCTGGAATAACATATTCACCAATGGCAGGTATGAACATCAGACAGCATCCTGCAATGATTCCAGGCATTGAAAGTGGAAGCGTGACATCTTTGAATACCTCCCATCTTTTGGCTCCCAAATCTGATGCTGCCTCAAGCAATCTTATATCCAATTTTTCAAGGTTTGCATAAAGCGGAAGAATCATGAATGGCAAATATGAATAAATCATACCAATGTAGACAGCCGTATCTGTGTATAGAAGTTCCAAGGGTTCATTAATGATCCCTGTCCAGAGTAAAAATCCATTCAGTAATCCTTTTGTTTTCAATATACCCATCCAGGCATAAACTCTGAGAAGAAATGAAATCCAAAAAGGAATAACCACTAGTAAGAGGAGGACATTTCTAGTGGGTTGTGGTGATCTGGCAATGCCATATGCAATCGGGTAACCGATCAGTAGTGCGAAAACAGTAGAAATAAATGCTAATTTGACTGAACTAAGATAAGTCACAAAATAGAGAGAGTCTTGAAAGAGGTACTTGTAATTATTGAATGTGGCGTAGATCGACATAACCCCGTCATCACTCTCTTGAAGCAAAGGAGTAAATGGCGGTTGTGCAACGATTGGGTCAGCTAGGCTAATTTTTAGAACAATAAGGAAAGGCGCCAAGAAGAACAACAGAAGCCAAAAATACGGTATAGCAATAATAAGATTTTTCCAGAGCCTTTCTCTGAATGAATTATCTACATTTATCAGTAATCCAGACACTATTTATCCAATACAATTAGACTTTCTGGCTCCCAAGATAGATAGACCTGATCTTCCCATGTGATTGTATCCTCTATCCTGACTCTGTTTTGTTTACTGACTTGGATAATGTCTCCGTTGGTGGTCCTCACTCGAAAGATTGAAAGATTTCCAAAATATCCAAAATCTTCGACAACCCCAGACACATAATCTATATTTTCATTACTTGGTTGTTGCTTATCAATGATTACCTTCTCAGGTCTTAGTGCAACTGAAAGATCTGTGGCATGAATAGTTTGACTGGAATTTTTCATGACAATATCACCCCCCAGTGCTTTACAGGTTATATTCAATCCTTGCTCACCAGAACTGATAACCTTGGCATCAAACATGTTGATGTTTCCGATAAAGTCCGCAACAAATTTACTGTTAGGATGCTCATAGATTGAATTTGGCGTTCCAATCTGTACAAATTCACCTTCCTCCATTACTGCTATTCGGTCTGAAAGAGTCATGGCTTCTTCTTGATCATGGGTAACGATCACAAAGGTGACGCCGAGTTCTTCTTGTATGTCCATAAGTTCAAATTGAGTGCTTTGTCTCAATTTTTTATCCAAAGCAGCTAGAGGTTCATCGAGAAGCAGTACCTTTGGTTCCTTAATTAAGGATCTTGCAAGCGCCACTCGTTGAGATTGACCCCCTGATAATTGATTAGGTTTTCTTTTCCCATAATCAGAGAGTTTTACTAGGGCGAGCATTTTCCTGACTTTGTCATCAATCTTTACCTTGGTTGTACCCTCTTTTCTTAGTCCGTAGGCTATATTGTCAAAAACTGTCATGTGAGGAAACAGAGCATAGTTTTGAAACATTATATTCACAGGACGTTTATAGGGTGGGACATTGGTCATGTCGATTCCATCAATAAAAATTTTACCTTCAGTTGGAATTTCGAGTCCTGCCATCATTCTTAATAATGTGGTTTTACCGGAACCAGAGGCACCAAGAATTGAGAAGAGCTCTCCTTTCTTAATGTCGAGATCTACTTTGTTGACAGCAATGACATCACCAAAATGTTTACTAATTTCCCTTATTTGAATAAATGCCTGTGGATTTTCACTCATATTTTTTCTCGTTTATTGCTTTCTTTTTTGATTGGTTTTGAATCTAGTAAATATTCTGGTTTTCATTCTGTTGTACTTTGGTGGATCTACTGGGGTAAGAGATAAACGGTTCATGATCTCAGGCGTCGGATATATTGCAGGATCTTCCCTGACACCATCCTTAAGGAATTTATCAGCAGATGGAAGAGGGCTGGCATAGTGTGTTAGATTGACAAAATCCGCACTAACTTCTGGTCTCGTCAAGTAATCCATCAATAAATAGGCATTTTCTAGGTTTGGTGCATCATTGGGAATGACCATAATATCCAACCACAGTAGACTACCTTCTGAGGGCACGAAGTATTTAAGGTTAATTGCTTTTCCAGCTTCCTCAGATCTCATCTTAGCTGTGGCATAGTCTCCTGCCCAACTCTGGGACATACATAAGTCTCCGTTTGGCAAATCATTAAGTAGTGTCGACGAGGTAAATTTTTTAATATAGGGTCTCACTCCTAGTAATAAATCTTCTGCTTCTCTGAGTGCTTTTGGATCTCTTGAATCATCGGGATAACCTAAGTACATAAGAGCTGTTGGCACCACATCGGTTGGCGAGTCTAGAACACTAATTCCACAGTCTGCAAATTTAGAGACTACTTCAGGATCAAACAGCATGTCCCCACTACCGATAGGAGCATCGGGGTATCTTTCAAGAATCATATCCTCATTATAGGTAATGCCTGTGGATCCGTAGCTATAAGGAATCATCATTTGGTTGCCAGGATCGACCACACTCAGCATTTTTAAGAGTTCAGGGTTGATTAATTCATAATTTTTTATTTTTGATTTATCTATCTGATGAAAAATTCCAATTGGCATTAATCTTTTGGAGTACATGGCAGAATGCATAACGAGATCATATCCAGAATTACCGCTTAAAAGCTTTGCTTCGACAATTTCAGAGGAGTCATAAGTATCATAATTGACCTTAATTCCATATTCTTCTTCAAAGTTTTCAATCGTATTCTCGCCAATATAATCGGCCCAATTATAGAAACTAACAACCCCCTCAGAATGCGATGCCTGAGCAATCAGAAGTATTAAAAATGTTAGTTTAAAAATTTTCATCATTATTAGAATAAAGATTATAAATTATCTAAATTCTTATTAAGGTTTTTTGAGCTTCCATTCCCGCTTAAATTAGTCAGAAGCACGCCCATAATAATTAACAAACAACCTCCTAGCATTGTCAATGTTATTGTTTCTTTTAGCAAAAGGTAAGCCCAAAGCATACCAAAGAGTGGGACTAACATGGCGATAATTGAGGTGCTAATAGGACCAATATTCTTGATTAAAATAAAGTAAGGAATATAAGCTAAACCGGTGCAAAAAATCCCTAAAAAGAGAATACTGAAGAGAGCTTTTGTACTTAATCCCACTAGGTTAAGTGGCTCAAGGTATAAAAAAGGGCTAATTAAAACAGCTGCAATGATCATCGTGATAGCTGCCATTGCTTTTGTATCAACTATATTGAGTTTATAGATATAAACCATTGAGATGCCATAAAAAGCAGCGCCCATTGCTGCAGCTAATATAGGTAATAAATTAAAGTCTAGTGATTCGAATCCAACAAAGATGATTAAACCAGCTAAACCTATCACTATCCCACTAAATTGTATGATTCTAAATTTGAATCCCAAAATAAGCATTGAAAAAATGAAAGCAAACAATGGAGTGCTGCCATTAATGACTGCCATAGAGCTTGCGTTAATATGTAACGCTGCATAAGCAAAACAATAAAAAGGGAGAGCAACATTAGTTGCACCAATAACTATGATGGGTAATAAATTTTTCTTAAAAATAGACCAATGATGCTTTTTAAGAAAAATCATACCTAACAGTAAAGAAGCGATAACTAATCTCAGGAAGACCAAACCAATAGCGCCTAATTCAGGAGCTGCGATTCTTATAAAAACAAAGGCACTTCCCCAAACAGCCGATAGCCCAAGAATATAAATCCAGTCCAAAATAGATGGTTTTTGATCCAAAACTTTAACTCCTGATAAAGAGGGTTAAATTATAACTTTTTCAGGCCTTTATTTATTAAACCTCTGGCAATGATAAGTCGTTGTATCTCAGAAGTTCCTTCCCATATTCGATCAACCCTTAGCTCTCTATAGAAGCGTTCAGCTGTAAATTCTCTCATATAACCTCTACCACCAAAAATTTGTACCACACGATCTGCCACTTTATTAGCCATTTCAGAAGCAAATAATTTGACCGCTGAACATCGATAATGCAGGGCTTTAATATCATCGCCACGGTCATGAGCTTTGGCAGTTTCATAGAGCATTAATCTGGATGCCCAAAGTTCTGTCACACTATCTGCCAGCATAAATTGGATTGCCTGTTGCTCAGCTAGCATTCCATCCTTAACTTTACGATCTTTGCTAAATTCAGTGGCTTCCTCGATTAATCTTGCTGCGGCTCCACAGCACCTTGCAGCAATCATCAGCCTCTCTCTTCTAAACCATGCTAATGAGAAGGTCATTCCATCTCCTTCATCGCCAATCAGGTTTTCCTTTGGAATAAATACATTATTGAATTTATAAATTGGGTGATGACTATCAAAAGTATGAGAAAACAGAGGTGTTCTTACATGCTCAATTCCATCTTGGTCCATATCTAGGAAGAATAAAGCATCACCAATTGTATTATCTCCATCTTGAATTACAGCTTGTATAAAAAAGAAGTCCGCGTGATTCGCACCTGTGACAAACCATTTTTCACCACTAACTAAATAGCCTCCATCTACTTTCTTTGCAATTGCAGAAACATCAAGCTCAGAGCCAGATTCTGATTCAGTGATGGCATAGGTTTCATGTCGAGTGCCATCCATGAGCGGTAAAATGTATTGTTCAACTTGTTTATCACTGCAGGCCTCAAGCATCCACTTTTGCGGCTCTGAAAAACACCAAGTGAGTGCGTTTGTGCTTCGACCCAATACTTCCCAAACAGCCACTTGTTGCAAATTCGATAATTCTTTCCCCCCAATATTTTTTGGCATGTCCATTCCTGATAAGCCCAGATCAATCGCCATTTGCCTATGTTCTGAATCGATCTCTTGTGGAACTTTGCCTTCATTCATCTCAGCTTCGACTTCCCAAGGCATGGTTTTTTGCAGAAAGCCTTCTGCAATTTTGACCCATTCTTGAACTTCACTTGGTAAATTTATATGCATTGACTGTCTCCATTTAGTGGACTTGAAATAAAATAAATAATACTTTGATTGAGAGTGAGATGTTATCAAAAATTCATTAAATCACTTTTTAATATCGAGGTACTGAGGGACCTCTTGATTTCTAAGAAATGCTCCAAGCATTGTATTCACTTCATCTGGCGCATCCTCATTAACAAAATGAGAAATGTCTTTGAAATATCTAATTGTGAATTCTTCTACAAAGTTTTCCGTACCTATTGTACTTTTCAGTGACAGAGCTAGGTCTTTTTCACCCCAAAGCATTAATGTTGGAACTTCAATTTTTGGAAAGCCAAGTTTGTACTGTCGATAAAACCCGCCACCCCGAACGATCGCTCTATAATAGTTAAGCATGGCTGTTCTCTTTTTCCACTCTGATGCATTTTCATCGTAGATAGAAACAATATCATCATTAAAGTTTCCTTTTTGTGCTGAACCAGAGCGTATAAATTTACCTGCATGCATATTCCTAGATAACATTTCTGGCAACCATGGAAATTGAAAGAAATAAACATACCAAGAACGCATTAACTGTTCGAAGCCACCAGTCATAGATTTTAGCCATGGTCCTGGATGAGGAACATTGCAAACTACCAATCGATCCAATTCTCCTGGATATCTCATAGTAAAATACCAAGCAATTAAAGCGCCCCAATCATGAGACAATATGGTAATTTCTTTTGCTTCAGATGCTTTAATGATTCCCAGAATGTCTTTCATCAAGACTTCTATTTGATAGTTTTTAATCCCTTTTGGGGCATCTGAGTTTCCATAGCCACGTAAATTAGGTGCCCAAACTTTATAACCTAGATTGGCTAGAAAAGGCATTTGATAACGCCAAGTAATACTATGTTCTGGCCACCCATGAAGACACAAAACCAATTTGTCCCCATCGCCTTGAGTGTCAACTTCAAATTTAATCCCATTTGCCTCAACTGAGATCGTATCAACTGTTTCAATTATTTCTGATGTTTTTTGCATTACAGACTCTCACGATTTTTCTTTGCAACTGATTTTCTTTTGGATACCATATCATCATATGATGTATCTACTGAATTCTCGTTTCAATATCATTTATACAAGAAACTAATCTGTATACCTCAGACGCTGCACGCGTCCATAAAAAATTCAATTAATTCCTTAATAAAGGACAGCAATAGAGAAGATACATGAGTAAAAGGTCATTAGAAAAAAGTAACAAACATTTTAAAAAAGCCATCAATAAGCTACCACTGGGGGTAACGTCTAATTTCAGATACTGGGGCGACGATGAAACGATTTATATCGATCATGCTTCAGGATGTCGATTATGGGATATCGATGATAATGAATACATTGATTATCGGCTTGCTTATGGACCATATATTCTTGGCTATGCGGATCCTAGAGTTGATCAAGCAGCAAGAGAAGGTATGGAGATAGGCGGCGTTTTTGCACTTGCTACTGAACTGGAGTATGAGGTCGCCAAAAAGGTATCAGCCATGGTTCCTTCAGCAGAGTTAGTCCGTTATTCAAATTCAGGCACAGAGGCTGTTATGGCGGCCTTAAGAGTTGCAAGAGCTTACAGTAAAAGAGATGAATTCATTATGATTGAAGGCGGTTATCATGGTGTTTCAGATGCAGTTCTTTGGGATATTGATTTGGATGAATGGGATCCCACAGCAGGTTCTCCGGTTCTCGCTTCTTCAAGCCTTGGAGTGCCAAAGCAAAATTCAGAGCTGTTGCATCTTGTTCCGCTGAATGACGCCTCTCGTTTGGAAGATTTACTAAAAGAAAAGCATAACGATATAGGCGCTCTACTTATTGAACCGATCATGGGGAATTGCTGCTCTATTGCGGCCACACAAGAATATATGAATGCAGTGCGTTCACTTTGTGATCAATACAATGTTGTATTAATAATTGATGAAGTCAAAACTGGTTTTAGGGTGGCTAAGGGCGGCGTTCAGGAACTTTATGGAGTCGAGGCTGATTTATGCACGTTTGCTAAATCGATTGCTAACGGCTATCCAATAGCTGCCGTTTGTGGGAAAGAAGAGCTAATGCGTTGTATTAAATATGGAGGAGTGCTTCATGGTGGGACCTTCACTGCCCATTCAGTTGCTATTGCCGCAGCGAATAAAACCTTAGATATTCTGCAAAATACTGATGCTCTAGAGACAGTTAATCAATACGGTAAAGACCTGAGAGATGGACTGAGTAAAATTTTATCAAAACACAATGTTGCCCATTGTTTTACAGGTCATCCATCAATGTCTGGTTTATTCTTATCTGAATCCTCACCGACAAATGCACGTGACTTCAAAGGTTCTGACTACCCATTTTATGAAAAACTTGCTGAAGAATTGCTTGAAGATGGGGTATTATGCGAGTTCGATCCTCGAGAGCCTTGGTTTATATGCGAAGCTCATGCTAAGGATGCACTCCAGCCTACTTTGGATATTTTTGAAGGCGCTCTTGAGAGATCACTAAAAGGGGAATGAATTGAATAAGTATGACGCTATAGTAATCGGAGCAGGCCATAATGGTTTGACCAATGCTGCTTATTTAGCTAAGTCAGGTCTAAAGGTGCTTGTCTTGGAAAAAAATGATTACATCGGTGGGGCTGCTGTTAGTCGAGAGTTACATGATGGTTGGACCTACTCGAATTGTTCTTATGTCTGTAGTTTATTAAGACCTGAAATTTATAGAGATCTGAATTTACAAAAACACGGGTTACAAATTATTGCCTACGGGGGCAGCGTTACTTTCATGGAAGACGGAAATATCTTTGGCGGCTATTCTGATCATGACTTGCAACGAAGAGAAATCGGTCGTTTCTCCAAAAAGGATGCTGATGCTTATGTTAGATTCGGTAGAGATGTCTCCAAACAGTGTCGATTTATTAAACCACTACTACTAAGAACACCTCCAGATCCTACCTCTTTCAGACCCAAAGACCTTGAAGAATTGTTGTATCTATTCAAACGACTTTACGGCTTAGGTGAGCAAACCATTTACGATACGATACGTTTTTATACCATGAGTGCGGCTGAATACTTGGAGGAGTACTTCGAGTCAGATATTGTTAAAGCTGCTCTATCCGGAAGTGGGATTATCGGTTCGGCTCTGGGACCTTATTCTCCAGGAACTGCCTATGTCCTGTTGCATCATTACATGGGGGAAGTGGATGGCAGTATTGGTTCTTGGGGATTTGCCAGAGGTGGAATGGGCTCAGTTTCTAAAGCCCTTGCAGGCGCAGTCCAGGAGTATGATGGTGAAATCTTAACTAATGCAGAAGTTACACAAGTTCAAGTTAAGAATGGCAAAACCACCGGCGTTGTTTTAGCCAATGGTGATGAATATTATGCAAAGAATGTTGTGTCTAATTTAGATGCGAGACGCACTTATCAAAATCTGTTCGACCCTCAAGATCTCAGTGAGAAGCTACTCAAACAAGTCGATAATTATAAATTCAATGGGTCTTCTGGTAAGTTAAATATTGCACTAGATGGCCTTCCTGAGTTCCCAGCTATGGGGAAAAATAACCCGCTGATATATGCGGATATGCATTTTATTGATTCTTTGGAAAGAATTGAGAAAGCATATGATGACTGGAAGAATGGCCGTTGGTCACAAGACCCTTATTGTGACACCCTTATCCCAACCATGACAGACCCAACAATGGCACCTCCTGGTAAGCACTATATGTCAGTGTTTGTCCAATACGCTCCACCTAAACTCGCAACCGGTGAATGGACCGATAAAGATCGAGAAGCGTTTGGTAAAACTGTCATTGACCAGATAGGTGAATACAGTCCAAATTTTAAAGATCTGATTGTTCATGCAGAAATAAGAACACCTCAAGATATTGAGAATGAAGTTGGCTTAACAGAAGGTAATATTTTCCAAGGCGAATTAACAATGGATCAGATGTTCTTCAATAGACCATTCCCTGGTTACGCACAATTTAGAGGCCCAGTAAAAGGCTTTTATATGTGTGGATCCAGCACCCATCCTGGCGGTGGAGTTATGGCTGCTCCAGGGGCTAATGCGGCTCGAGAGATGTTGTTTGATTTAAGGCGGAAAAATATCGTTCCAGAGGCGGAAAACGATGACTAGGAAAAATAAAAATATAGCGATTATCGGAGGAGGTCATAACGGCCTAATCTGTGGTTCATATCTAGCTAAGGCAGGCTTTAAAGTGGACCTTTATGAAGCACGTTCTGACATTGGTGGCATGGCTTCAACTAGGGAATTAGCAGATGGATATTTAGTTCCTGGGGCGGCCCATCTATTACACCAAATTGATTCTGGAATTCAAAAGTCTTTAAAACTTAAGCAACACGGTCTTTCATATGCGGCCAGTGGCCTAAAAACTATATCGATTAATCCCAAGGGTAATGCCTTGATATTTGATGACGATAATATCAGCGGAGATGACATTACTTTAAGAGAACAAGATCAATATAAAGAATTCAAAACCACTATGAAAAAACTTTCTGGTTTTTTCAAAAGAGCTTATCAATCCCCACCACCAAGATTAGGTTCGGAGGATAGAAAGGACCTATCAAGTCTCATGAAACTTGGTTGGAATCTTAGAACGATGGGTAAGGATTCTATGAGAAACATGCTGAAATTTATTGCTGTTAATATTCATGATGTTCTCAATGAATATTTCGAACATGAACATATTAAGGGATCAATTGCACTTGATGCGTTGCTAGGAAACCGTTTGGGACCAAGAACGAATAACAGCGTGATTACCTATTTGCACCAACTAACCGGTGATCTTAATGGAGTTCAAGGTAGTTATGCTATTCCAAAAGGTGGAATGAGTTCTTACACGCAAGCACTTCAAAAAGCTGCTGAGAGTGCAGGTGTTACTATCCATTTAAATTCTCCAATTAAACAAATTGATCTGGATAGTGACAATAAAGTTAAAGGCCTTATTTTAGAGAATGATGATACTGTTCAGGCTGATATTGTGGTGTCTGGTATTGATCCTCGAAGCACGTTTATGTGTTTAGTTGGAGCGAAGCATTTAGAACCAACCATGGTTCATAAGATCAGCAATATCAGAATGCGAGGCAATACCTCTAAGCTGCATTTAGCTTTATCTGGATTACCTGTCTTTAAAGGAGTTGAACCTGATGATATGGGCCATCGAATCATTAATGCACCAACCATGAAATATTTAGAATTAGCCCACGATTTTACAAAATATGGGCAATACTCTAATGAGTTACCCATGGAGATTATTATTCCGTCGATTCATGATGACACTTTGGCGCCAAAAGGTCGTCATGTGTTATCTGCAATCGTCAACAACACCGCGTATCATTTGAAAGACGGTTGGGATGATTCAAAACCTAAGATTCTAGAAAATTGCCTTAACCAATTGGAAAATATGGCACCGGGTATCAAGAAGTTAATTGTTCATGCTGAGTTATTGTCGCCTGTAGATTTTGAGAATGAATACGGAGTAACCGGTGGTCATTGGCATCATGGAGAGTTAACTTTTGACCAGTTCTTGATGTTAAGACCCATTCCAGGAATGGCACAGTATACATCAACCATTGAGTCACTATATCTTTGTGGCGCTGGTTCTCATCCTGGTGGCGGATTGATGGGACTTGCTGGGAAAAATGCAGCAAATGAAATAATCAGTAGGGAGTCATAAGATGTTGCAACAAGATCATTACAAAAAATCTGTCTATAAAACTCCATTTCATGAGAGAACATCTGAATTGAACATTCTCAATGAATGGACACGATGGAAAGACTACACAGTCTCCACTAATTACTTTAGAACGGATCTCGAGTATTTTGCTGTAAGAAACACCACAGGGGTTATTGATTACACACCAATGGTGAAGCAAAAAATAACAGGACCCGATTCTGATGAGTTTGTGAATCGCTTTTTCACTAGAGATATGAAAAAAATTGCTATTGGGCGGGTTGGTTATGTGGTTTGGTGTGATGAGCAAGGCCAAGTTCTAGACGATGGAACTGTTTTTCATATTAGGGAGAATGAATATTGGCTGCTATGTGTAGAAAGACAACTCGATAATCTTGGGATAGCTGCGATTGGGTTTGATGTAAAGATTGAAGAAATCACTGATGATGTTGCTTGTTTAGGAGTTCAAGGACCCACGTCTTGTAGCATTCTTAAAGCAATGGGTTTTGAAGGAATTGAGCACCTAAAACCTTTCGACATCAAGCATTATGATTTCCAGGGCCAAGAAATTATGATTTCAAGAACCGGATTCAGCGGTGATCTTGGCTATGAGGTGTGCATGGTTAATGAAGTGGCTTTGAATTTTTGGGATGACTTATTCGATAAAGGTGAAATATATGGTATACACCCATTTGGTTTAGATGCCCTAGATTTAGTTAGAATCGAGGCTGGCTTACTTGTGCCAGGCCAAGATTTTATGGTAGCTGAGGATGCTATTAGGCCAGGTTCAACCAGGTCACCTTTTGAATTAGGCTTATCTTGGTTAGTGGATTTATCGAAGCCAGTTTTTAATGGGCGACAAGCCTTGTTAGAAGAAAAGAAGAGAGGTTCCCGATACACTTTTGTAAAACTTAATATTAATGGCAATAAGCCTGCAGAAGGTTCCTATCTTTACAATCAATCAGGAAAGAAAATAGGTAACGTTACTTCAGCTATGTTTTCGCCCAGCGCTAAAGCAAATATTGCTTTTGCGTCGCTTCACGATCCTTGGAAAAAAGGAAAGGATAAAATTGTTGCTGAGATCTACTATCAGAAAGACTTAGAGTGGAATAAAGTCATGGAAGAGGCAACAATTGTTACTAAACCATTCTTTGACCCTGACAGGAAAAGAACAACACCTGCAGAACTATACTAGACTAATTTATGTCACATCGTTTAGACCCTCTGTTAAACCCAGCAAGCATCGCCGTTGTCGGCGCGTCAATCTCAGCGGGGGTCGGTAGTAAATTATTAAAAAATCTTCTCCATGGAGGATACGAGGGTAATTTGTATGGCATCAATCCAAAATACGACCAAGTATTGGATGTCCCATGTTTTCCTGATTTCCGATCTTTACCTGAACCAGTTGAGCACGCTATTTTCGCAGTTTCTGATCAAAGACTTGAAGGGTTGGTTGATGCGGCAATCGAGGCAGGTGTTCGGGCTATGACTATATTATCTATGTTGGTAATTGACGATGATTCCACGCCCGTTTTAAAAGATCGACTAGAAGCAAAATTAAAGGACGCAAACATTCTTTTATGCGGTGCAAACGGCACGGGTTTTTTTAATGTTGAAAAGAGTGTTTGGGCTAATGGTTTCGACACCCGACCTAATCATCAATCCGGTGGTATTTGTTTAATTAGTCAATCTGGCTCTGGTCTTGCGGGAATTATTGATTGTGACGAGCGTATCAAATTAAATCTAGGGGTTTCATCCGGCGCAGAATTAACGACCGGCGCTGAAGATTATCTCGAATACGCTTTGCATCAGCCGAGCACCAGAGTCGTAGGGTTGTTCTTGGAAACTATTAGAAAACCCAAGGTTATGATTAAAGCTTTTGAGTTAGCCATAGAAAAAAGGATTCCCATTGTTATTTTAAAAACAGGTAAAACAGCTCGCTCAGCTGAGTTGACCGTTTCACATTCTGGAGGTCTGTCAGGCGAAGATGATTGTTATAACGCTTTGTTTAATAAATTCGGAATTCAGCGAGTTAATGATATGGACGAGCTTGCAACAACCTTAATAATGTTTGCACAACCCTATGAATTAACAAACGGAGGATTGGTATCCATCCATGATTCAGGTGGAGAACGACAATTGATCATTGATTTAGCTGATCAACAGGGCGTAGAGTTTGCTGAGTTAAGCCAAGACACTGTCGAAAATCTGGCAGATATATTGGATCCCGGATTGCCTGCAGTTAACCCACTGGATGCTTGGGGTAGAGGATTGGGAGATGCTGATCAGATTATGATTGATTCAATTACAGCCATGTTAACGGATCCGGGTGCTTCAATGGGGGCAATCGTTATGGATCGCGGACCCATTAGTGCGATCTACCCAGAATATATTGATTTTATGAAACAGGCTAATGAACAATCTGGTAAGCCTATTTTTCTTGTTTCCAATCGTCAGGGGACTGGTTCTGATCCATTAGTAACTGAGTCAACTCATGCAGGAATGCCTATAATTGATGGCGTCTATTCTTTCTTAGCAGGAGTGCGATGTATGCATAACTTCAGAGATTTTCTATCAACCAAAGAGACTATTAATGAAGCCCTACCCGGGTCAATTTTAGAAAAGTATAAACAAGAACTCAACGAAAGAAGTTATATCGGAGAGAGTGAGGCATTGAAAATGTTTGCTGAGCTTGGCATTAATTCCAACGAGAGCCATATCGTTGGAGATAGAGATCAGTTGATCGATCAATCAAGATCAATGCAATTTCCATTAGTCTTAAAGACAGCACTAGAAGAGGCCTTACATAAGTCAGAGCTTGACGGCGTATTTTTGGCTATTAACTCAGAGGAGCAGCTTCTAGAATCCTACGATAAGCTCCAGCAGAAATTACCTGGCGATGCATTGTTGGCTCCAATGATAGAATCAGATGGAGTTGAAATGATCATCGGCATGACCACAGATCAGCAACTTGGACCCATGGTAACTATAGGATTTGGAGGCTATTATGCTGAAGCTTTGAAGGATGCAGTGACTTTGATGCCGCCATTCTCAGAAGAGATTGCAAAAAAAGCAATAGAATCATTAGAAATGAAAACACTCCTTGAAGGTTATCGTGGGTCAGATCCAGTTGACATTGATGCATTTGCCCAGATGGCTTCAAAGTTTTCACTAATAGCAGTTGAGCTCCAAGAGCAGATATGTGAAATTGATATAAATCCCGTAATATTGGGGAAAGATAATTGTATAGCTGTTGATGCATTGATATCGTTGCATCAGCGGAATAATTAAAATTGAAGGAGAACTAAAAATGGACGCAAGAAGTGCGAGAAAATATTCCAAAGAGGATTGGAGCAAACTAGCCAGTGAGGCTGAAAATAAAATTGAAGGCAGACTCTTTATTAATGGTGAATACGTGGACGCCACTGACGGTGGAAAGTTCGAAGTTATTAACCCAGCAACCAATGAAGTTTATGCAACTGTTGCTGCAGGTACAGAGAAAGATATAGACAAGGCAGTGGCCGCAGCTAAAGAAAGCTATAAAGCTCGATCTTGGTTGAAAATGGCCCCAAGAAAACGCATGGGAATCATGATGAAGTTTGCAGATCTTGTTAATCAAAATGCTGCAGAACTTGCACTTTTAGAGACCATGAACATGGGCAAACCTATTAGTGATTGTTTGAATGTTGATGTGCCAGCTTCAGCGGTCAATATCAAGTTTATGGCTGAATGCATTGATAAAATGTATGGAAAAGTTGCCAACACTCATGACAGTGCATTAAACCTTTCAGTGCGAGAGCCATTCGGTGTGGTGGGTTGTATTTCACCATGGAATTATCCACTGTTAATGGCTGTCTGGAAAATTTCACCTGCATTAGCAGCCGGTAATTCAGTGGTGCTCAAACCTGATGAGCATTCACCCCATTCCTGCATAAAGTTAGCTGAATTATTTATAGAAGCAGGAGGGCCTCCAGGGGTCTTGAATGTGGTCAGCGGTCTTGGAGAAGTTGCTGGTAAAGCATTGGCACTGCATCCGGATGTTTTAAAAATTGGTTTTACTGGATCAACTGAGGTTGGAAAATTACTTCTTCAATATGCCGGCCAATCAAATATGAAAAAGGTTAGCTTGGAAACTGGCGGTAAATCACCCATGATCTTTTTTGCTGACTTGCCTAATATGGATCAAGCTGTCGACACAGCATATGATTCTATTTATGCGAATATGGGTGAGGTCTGTAATGCTGGATCTCGAATCTATGTTGAACGAGCTCTCTATGCTGATTTTGTTGATCAATTTATTGCGAAAGGACAAGGGGCATACACTCCAGGTGATCCACTGGACCCTGAGACTAACATGGGCCCATTGGTTACCGCGCAAGCTCAAAAAAGAGTGCTCGGCTTTATTGAATCAGGAAAATCTGAAGGCGCCACATTGAAATTTGGTGGCGGTGTACCGGATGGCCTAGAAGGTGGGTGTTTTGTTGAACCAACTCTATTTTCAGATGTTAGCAATGACATGACCATTGGGAGAGAGGAAATCTTTGGACCTGTGGCCTCAATTATACCGTTTGATACCGAAGAAGAAGTCATAAGCATGGCCAATGACACTATCTATGGGCTGTGTGCTTCTGTATGGACAAGCAATGTGAGCAGAGCTCACAATATGGCCAAAGCTATTGAATCAGGAATGGTTTATGTCAATTGTTATGACGTTGGTGATATGACCTTCGAGTTTGGTGGATACAAACAGTCAGGGAACACCAAGGATTCATGTTTTGAGTCCGTACTCGGTTATACGCAAAGTAAATCCATTTGGTATAACTTGGGATAATCATTAATGAATAACACCTTAATTTATGAGGTTGATGGGCCTATTGCAGTACTGACACTAAATAGACCTGATAAATTGAATGCAATCAACACAAGCATGCTTGAAGCCATTAATGAGGCTATGGACAATGCTGAGGATAATCCGAATATCCGAGCCATTGTGTTGAAGGGAGCAGGAAAATCTTTTTCTGCTGGCTTTGATCTTAATGACAAGGTTTGGGACACAGAAGAAGATAGTGAAATGCGTGCGGCATTAGAGGATGACTTTAACACCATCATGCGTTTTTGGGATTCCCCAAAACCAACAATTGCAGTTGTTCAAGGGCATTGTGTTGGTGGCGCTATGGAGATGGCTCTTGCCTGCGATGTTACCATAGCCGCGGAAAATGCCATGTTTGGTGAGCCGGAGGTTTCAATTGCAAGCGGAATTGTAGCCATGCTATTGCCTTGGTTAACAGGCCCTAAACTGGCAAAAGAATTACTTTTAACAGGAAGGATCAACATACCGTCTCAGCGGATCTATGAAATGGGCTTGATTAATCAAGTCGTCAAGGAATCAGAACTTGATCATGCCGGTTTGGAGATGGCTGAAACCATAGCATCAAATGATCGTCTCTGTGTAGAGATCACAAAGCGAGCCATTAATAGGACATTGGAGATAGGGGGCATGCGTGAAGCTTTACTGGATGCATTGGAAGCCGATATTTTATATGAAACCGCTGATAATGATGAAGCAAAAGCATTTTATAAAGTCCTTAAAGATAAAGGGCTGAAAGCAGCTAAGGAATGGCGAAAAGAATTCATCAATAAAACAAGCTCATAATATGTCCAGCCTTGATGAATTAAATCTTTTTCTAGAATCCCATCCAGACCTGGAAATATTAGAGCTTTTGGTTACAGATATGAACGGAATCATTCGAGGGAAACGCTTGGATGTTTCAGAAGCAAAGACTCTCTTTAGTAAAGGCATTAATTTTCCAGCGGCAACGCATCTGCTAGATTCGAGCGGTAATGTTATCGATGGTCTAGTGCTGGGAACTGATGACGGTGACCCTGATGTTACCGCAAAACCTATTGCCAATTCACTGAACCCTATTCCTTGGTTGGAAAAACCTGCAGCTCAAGCCATGATCACTATGTTTGATCGAAATGGTGAGCATTACTCCAATGAGAGTCGCAATATTCTTCAACAAGTTATTGAAAAGTTTGAAGCCGATGGTTTTCGAGCAACAGTAGCGGTTGAATTGGAGTTTTATTTAATTCAAGACAAAGATGCATTGAGCATTAATCCAAGACACGGGCCTTTACCTGGCACAATTCTTCAGGACGAAGGGCCACAAGTTTATTCCATGGAAGATTTGAGGGAGTTAGACCCATTTTTTAACCAATTAAAAGAAGCCTGTAAAATACAGAATATCCCCATGGGCACGACAATATCAGAATTCTCAAGGGGACAATTTGAAACCAACCTACATCATGTCGATGACCCTTTATTGGCATCTGATCACTCTATACTTTTAAGAAGAGCAGTTCGTGAAACTGCTAAATCATTTGGCTTAGGCGCTACTTTTATGGCTAAACCATTTATGGAGACTGCAGGCTCAGGGATGCATATTCATATTAGTCTAAAAAATGAAAAAGGAGACCTTCTGTTTCAAACGGATTCTAAGCAAGAAACAAACTTTAATCAGAATATTCAACACGCTGTTGGCGGTCTAGCTCAAACGATGGAAGAGGGAATGGCAATATTTTGCCCAAATGCTAATTCATACCGACGATTTCAGCCTGGATTTTTTGCTCCCATAACTCCAAATTGGGGTCCAAATCATCGAAACCTCTCAATTCGTATCCCATTATCTGATGAAGACAATGTGAGAATTGA
>CAYQEV010000027.1:0-18632 GCA_964416745.1 uncultured Woeseia sp. | reverse complement strand
CTAACCATGAAAATTTTATACGTGCTGGATCAGATATTATCTTAACCAACTCGTTTGGAGCAAATAAATATAGATTAGCTCTTCATGATGCTGAAAATAGAGTAGAAGAATTGAATTTTGAGGCAGCAAGACTTGCCAAAGAATCAACTGATAAATTTGAAAAACTTGTTTTTATAGCGGGCTCAATAGGTCCAACTGGTGAAATATTAGAACCATTAGGTGCATTAACTAAAAAAGATGCTCAAGCAGCTTTTAAAAAACAGGCGTTAGCATTGAAAGACGGTGGTGCTGACCTACTGTGGATTGAGACCATGTCCTCAGAAGAAGAAATGGAAGCCGCTTTATTAGCAGCAAAAGAATCTTCATTGCCCATCATTTGTTCTTATAGTTTTGATACTCATGGTAAATCAATGATGGGTCTAGAACCCTCAAAGCTTGCAGAGCTTGCCAGGAAATTCTATCCAGATGTTATTGGTTATGGAGCAAACTGTGGCATTGGGGCTTCTGAGTTAATCGGCTCTTTAATTTGCTTTAAAACCTCTAAAAAGAATGAAGATCTGTTGCTTGTGGCTAAGGGTAATTGCGGTGTTCCTGAATTTAAGGGAGATGCCATAGTCTATAATGGAACCCCGGAAATGATGGCAAAGTATGCTCGACACGCTAGAGATATGGGTGCATCTATTATAGGCGGATGCTGTGGCACAACCCATGTTCATATAAAAGCAATGTCTGAGTCCTTAGAATCATATAAACCCTTAATAGAAAAAATAGATCTCGATTCCATTATTAAAAATTTAGGACCTATGACAACTGGAAACATAGCAATGATAAATAATTACCTCAACCCAGGTTCAACAAAAATAGCGCCTAAAAGAGAAAGAAAAAGAAAAAGAAGATGAATGACTTTTGTAGCTAAAACGCTTGACCTGAAGTACTATATATTCGAAAAATTGGAGTTAGATAATGCCAGAAGAATTTGATGATATTATACTTTCAGAACTCGATGATCAAGAACTCACAGAGCAAATGCATGAAGACCTCTATGATGGTTTAGCTGAAGAAATTGCTGAAGGAACGCAAATCTTATTAGATAGAGGATGGGAAGCAACTGAAGTATTGGATAAAGCTCTAGTTGAAGGTATGGTCGTTGTGGGCGATGATTTTCGTGATGGAATTCTTTTTGTTCCGGAAGTGTTATTAGCTGCCAATGCAATGAAAGCTGGTATGGCTCTGTTGGAACCAATCTTGTCAGCATCGGGAGTAGAACCAATAGCCACAATGGTGATTGGAACTGTCAAGGGTGATATCCATGACATTGGACAAAAACTGGTAGGCATGATGATGGAAGGCGCTGGCGTTGAAGTCTACAATCTTGGTGTTAACACCGACGTCGATGAATACATCGATGCTCTTGAAGAACATAATGCCACAATTCTTGGAATGTCAGCATTACTCACTACAACCATGCCGTATATGAAAGTGGTGGTCGATGAATTAAAAGCAAGAGGAATCAGAGACAAATACATCATTATGGTTGGTGGCGCACCTTTGAACGATGAATTTGCTGAACATGTTGGAGCAGATGCTTATTGCATGGATGCCGGTAGCGCAGTTGAGACGATGAAAAAGTTAGTTGCTGCTAATAATTAATCATGACCGAAAAAGTACTTATTATTGCTTGTGGGGCGCTGGCATTTGAACTGAATCAACTAAAAAAACTCAACTCTTGGAATCATGTGACTATCAAGTGTCTTGACGCAGAACTACATAATACTCCTAAATTAATACCCGAAAAAATCAGAGAAAAATATCTCGCTTTGAAAGATGATTTCTCAAAGGTTTTTATCGCCTATGCTGATTGTGGTACAGGCGGGATGTTAGATAGTTTGCTAAAAGAATATGATCTTGAAAGATTAGATGGAGCTCACTGCTATGAATTTTATTCAGGGCAAAGAAATTTTACTCATTTTACTGAACAAGAACTTGGCACATTTTACTTAACCGATTTCTTGGTCAAACATTTCGAAAGATTAGTAATAGAAGGTTTGGGCATTGATAAACACCCCGAATTAAAAAATGATTATTTTAAACATTATAAAAAAGTTATCTATTTAGCTCAGTCTAAATCAAAATCATTACAACAAGATGCTAAAAAATATGCGGATTTTTTAGACTTAGATTACTCTTTCCATTACACAGGTTTAGATAATCTTAAATCACAATTAAATCAATCAGTTAACTAATGGGTAAAATGATTACAATTTATTGGAGAGATATCCCCTCTCATGTGATTTATAAGCTCGGTAGAGAAAAGTATAAGAAGCAGCTTAACCCTAAATTTGAAATTGCGATTGATAGAGCTGCGATGAGGGCTGGTAAAGGTTCGAGTGATGCCTATATGTCAGAATGGAGGAGAGAAACAGTTGCCATGCAAGGAGACCCTCAAGAGTTAGTCGATAATCTGGTGAACGAACTAGAAAATCAATTTACCGATGAGGTTCTTGAAAAAACGATTAAGGCCAAAGGAATAAAGCCTGAATAGGAAAAAAATATGCCGCAAACAATTATTAGCTCTAAGACTAAAGAAATCATCATTGATCCAGATCAACCATTCGTAATCATTGGAGAAAGAATCAATCCAACCAATAGAAAATTGCTCGCTGAAGAAATGAAAGCGGGCAACCTGGAAAGAGTTGAAAAAGATGCTATGAGTCAAATCAATGCAGGGGCGCAAATATTGGATGTTAATGCGGGTGTCCCATTAGCTGACGAACCGAAAATTTTAGCTGACTCAATTAAATTAATTCAGAGTATATCTGATGTTCCATTGTGCATAGATTCTTCAATAGTCGAAGCCTTGAAATGTGGTCTTGAGGCTTATCAAGGTAAAGCTCTATTGAATTCAGTAACTGGTGAAGAAGAACGATTAGAAACTGTTCTGCCTTTAGTTAAACAATTTGGATGTGCTGTTATTGGCATATCTAATGATGATTCAGGTATATCTGAGGATATTAATGTTCGTTTCGAGGTTGCGAAAAAGATAGTTGAGCGAGCTATGGATTATGGGATCCCTAAAGAGGACATACTCATTGATCCTTTGGTGATGCCAATAGGTGCGATCAATGATGCTGGAAAACAGGTCATAGAATTGATAAAGAAACTACAGAATGAATTACAAGTAAACACCACCTGTGGTGCTTCTAATTTAAGCTTTGGTCTTCCAAATCGACATGGATTAAACACTGCTTTTATTGCAATGGCAATAGCCAATGGTATGCCCTGTGCCATCACCAACCCACTTGAAAAAGAGATAATGCAATCAATTAGAGGAGCAAATGTGGTTATGGGGCATGATCCCGAATGTTCTGATTGGATTATGAATTACCGAGAACCCAGAGAGAAAAGAAGCAGAAGAAAAAGAAGAGCTTAGCTCCATATTCTATGGCTCAAATTAATAAAAAAGAGTACAAAATTGCATTCATGCCATCAGGAAAGAGAGGCTCCTTTCCAGAGGGAACAACTATTTTAGATGCTTCGAGATCGCTTGGAGTTGACTTAGATTCTGTTTGTGGAGGTAGAGCAATTTGTGGCCGTTGCCAAATAGAATTAACCGAAGGTAAATTTGCAAAACATGGCATTGAATCTAAATCAGATCATTTATCTGGGATAACAGAGTCAGAAAAAAAATACGAAAAAAGAAAATCATTAGATAAAAAGCGAAGGTTAGGCTGTCAATCTAAACTTCTTGGAGACGTGGTCATTGATGTTCCTCCGGAAAGTCAACTTCATCAACAAATCGTTCGTAAAGATTTTGAAGCCACTGATATTTTCATCAACCCAAGAACACAACTCTACTATGTTGACTCCAAAGTAAATTCATCTACGAATATTGAAGAGATAGTAAAAGAAAGACTGATAAATGACTGGTCTTTGAACATAGAGTCAATTAGTTGTGCCTCAAAAACCCTCAGTGATGCAATCAAAGGTTCTTCTCAGGGTTTTACGGTTGCCGTTAGGGACCAGAAAAATTTGGCAGGGGTTTGGCCTGGATTAATTGAGACAATTTATGGTGCGGCGATTGACATTGGGTCAACCACAATAGCAGTAAATTTATGTGACTTAAAAAATGGCAAAGTGATTTCAAGTCAAGGGTCTATGAATCCTCAGATAAGGTTCGGGGAAGATCTTATGAGCAGAGTTTCTTATTGCATGCAGAACCCTGGATCTCAGACTGAACTGACAAGAGTTGTGCGTGAAGCAGTCAACAACCTTATAGCGAAAGCTTGTTCTGAGGCAGACATTGAAACTAGTTTAGTGTTGGAGACTACAGTCGTTGGTAATCCAGTAATGCATCATCTGTTTCTTGGGTTTGATCCAATCCCATTAGGTGTCCTCCCCTTCACCCTCGAAACTAGTGACGCACTTGCTCTTAAGGCTTCTGATTATGGAATGGACATTCATCCTCAAGCTGAAATTTATGTTTTACCCTGTTTAGCAGGACATGTTGGAGCAGATGCAGCTGCTGTGATTCTCACCGAAAAACCATACGATCAAAAGAAAATGAATCTCATTGTGGATGTAGGAACCAACGCAGAAATAGTTGTTGGCAATCAGGATCATATTTTAGCTGCCTCAAGCCCGACTGGTCCAGCTTTTGAAGGAGCTCAAATTACCTCCGGACAACGAGCCGCTCCAGGCGCAATAGAGAGAGTTAGAATTAATCGATCAACTCTAGAAGCCCGTTTCAAAGTGATAGGTTCAGATTTATGGTCTGATGACCCTGATTTTAGTGAAAACACAGTATCAATTGGTATAACAGGGATCTGTGGGTCTGGGATTATAGAAGCTGTGGCTGAAATGTACTTGTCTGGAATCATTGCTTCAGATGGGTTGATGAATGAAGAAATTGCTAAAGAGAATAAACATCTTTTTAAAGATGGCAGAACTTATTCCTATATGCTCTATGAGGGCGAACAGAAAATAATCGTTACACAAAATGATATCCGAGCAATACAACTAGCTAAAGCAGCATTGTATGCTGGTGCAAAATTGTTGATGGATAAATTAGAAATAAAAAAAATAGACAAAATCAGATTAGCTGGTGCTTTTGGAAGTCACATTGATGTGAAATATGCCATGGTTTTAGGTCTTATACCTGATTGTGATCTAGATGAAGTCAGTTCAGCAGGGAATGCCGCCAGCACGGGTGCGAGAATGGCACTTCTGGATACAAAAAGTAGAAATGAAATAGAAAAACAGGTGAAAAAGATAGAAAAGATAGAAACTGCTATAGAACCTCTATTTCAAGAATATTTTGTTAGTGCTATGTCGGTACCTCATAACTCAGATTCTTTTAATGAGTTGGGTAAAATCGTAAAATTGCCAGAAAATAAACAGGCAAAGACCACCAGAAAGAGAAGGCGAAAGAGAACATCTGATTTATAAATCACCGCGAATAATATCTGAGCAGAATAAATAATTTTGTGATAAATTCCTGCCATTACTATCCTAAACTTTCTTCTATTATGGACAAACTAGAACAACTAATTAATAACCAGGTCAAAGACTGGTCTCTAGATCAAGAATTTTATAAAAACAAAGAGATTTTTGATCTAGAGATTGAGAATATTTATATGAATTCTTGGCTATTAGCTGGACATGAATCTCAAATTCCAAACACAGGTGATTATTTTCTTTTCAATCTGTTATCAGAATCAGTAATTATCATCAGAGGTAAAGATGGTGAGATCAGGGCCTTTATGAATGTTTGCAGGCACCGTGGCTCTCACGTTTGCTTAGAGATTAAAGGCAACGTGAAGCGATTGACCTGCCCCTATCATGCATGGACTTATAACCTGGAAGGTGCTCTAGTGGCTGCTCAGAATTTGAGCAACAACATAGACAAAGAAAATCTTGGTCTTCATAGCTGCTCAATAGATGTCATTGAAGGATTGATAATGGTGAATTTTTCAGATAACCCAACATCACTTGCAATGATGAAACAAGAACTATCAGAGCCAATGCAAATGTTTGGAATGAAAGATCTGAAAATAGCTGCGCATAGAAATTATTCTATTGAGGCCAACTGGAAGCTCACAGTTGAAAATTACAATGAATGCTATCATTGCGCTCTAGCTCATCCAGAATATGCAAAATCGCATAGCTTAAAATATGATGAATCCAGCAAAGAATATCAATCAGCTCAAAAACCAATGATAGATTCACTTGCTAAATGCGGTATGAAGGATTATGAAATATCTGCAGACTATGAAGATCAAATTGAGTCTCAAGAGCAATATGCCTATGCCCGCTATGCATTGTTTGGTAAATACATAACTGGCAGTGAAGATGGCAAAGCCCTCGCCCCTCTGATAGGTGACATCACTGAGTATAATCCGGGTGCTTCTGACTTTAATCTTGGTCCCGTTAGCTTTTTACTAGCCTACTGTGATCACGTGGTTGCCTATGTCTTTACCCCAGTTACTCACCAAACTAGTCAGTGTGATGTTTACTGGATGGTTGATAAGGATGCCACAGAAGGAAAAGATTATGATCTTGAGCGTCTAATGTGGTTATGGGATGTAACGACCAAAGCAGATGAAAGAATTATCGTCAACAATCAAAAAGGTGTAAATTCAAGAAAATACACATCAGGGCCTTTTTCTGAAAAGGAATCAACAGAGAAACGATTTATCAGATGGTATCTTAATCAGTTAAGAGAAACTTTATAGCCTTTCATCATGCCATCTGAGATGGTCTTCAATAAAGCTGGCAATAAAAAAATAACTATGGTCGTAACCTTCATGTTGCCTTAACTGCATTTGAACGTTTTTTTGCTTACAGGCCTCTTGCAACAGTCCAGGTTTGAGATATTGATTGAGATACTCATCGTCTAATCCTTGATCGATCAAAATATCTGAATGCCACCCTCTACTTAATATTAACTCTGTGGAATCATACTGGAACCACGCTGGCATTTGATCGCCTAAGTAAGCGGCAAATGCATTTTCCCCCCAACCCACTTTTGTGGGAGAGCAAATGGGTGCAAACGCTGAAACTGATTTAAATAATTCAGGGTTTTTGATGGCTATGCTTAGTGCGCCATGACCTCCCATGGAATGACCAAATATTCCTGTTTTATTAGTATCAATCGGAAAATTATTGCCTATCGTTTCCATGAGGTCCTTGGTGATGTATGAATACATATTAAAATGCTTATTCCATGGAGACTCAGTTGCATCTAAATAGAATCCTGCGCCTTGTCCTAAAGCGTAATTTTCATCGTCAGGAACACCATCACCTCTTGGGCTCGTATCTGGCGATACGATCATCATCTTCAATTCCGAGGCAATACGTTGCACGCCAGATTTAATACGGAAATTTTCTTCGGTACAAGTTAGGCCTGACAACCATACCAAGGTTTTGAGCTTCTCAGATGAATTATGTTCTGGGACAAAAATAGAAAAAGTCATGTCACATTGTGTTGACTCAGAATAATGTGAACACACTTGGTGATTACCATTAAAAATTTTATTGCTTTGTATAATCTCCATTCGAACTAATTAATCCTCTTCCCAAAAAGAAAAATAACTAGCCAAATTAAAACAATACCCACAGGAATCATTATCATTGGTGGCCAACCGTATCCAGTCGGAACGGTTCCTATTAATAAGGCAATTGATGCGACAACCATTGCATAGGGGAACTGGGTCGCGACATGATCAATATGATTACATCCAGAGGCCATAGAAGACATAATGGTGGTGTCAGAAATTGGTGAGCAATGATCGCCCCAAACTGCCCCACACAAGACACAAGCTACTGAGGAATAAATAATATACATGTGTTCAACATCTGCCATTCCATTTAAAAAGAGTACTTGCCATGCCAAAGGAACAACAATGGGATAAAAAATACCCATTGTGCCCCAACTGGTCCCTGTAGCAAAAGCTGTGGCTGCAGCCAAAATAAAAATTATGGTTGGCACTAAAGGAACAGGAAGAAATTCACCTAAGATAGAAACAAGGTATTGGGCAGTCTGCAGTATTTCTGTAGTTTGTCCTAAAGACCATGCCATGATTAAAACGATAATGGCAAAAATCATAAATTTCACCCCTTCATACCAAGACTGAACTGTTTCTTCCAAGCTTAATAAGCCTTGAGATATGGTTAAAACAAAGGCTGTCATAACGCCTATTAATGAGCCCCATAAGAGAGCTTGATAAGCATCAGCTGACCCGATAATATCCTGAATTGAGTCACCTTCTCCGGTTGCATACAACCCACTAATGACACTGATAATAAAGATCAAAATCGGAAAAAAGGCATTAATTGCCCTCGCTCTTGATGGATCTTTAGGTTCAAGTTGTTTTGACTCTGCCTCATTCGTGTAGCCCATTGAAGCACCTTGCACCGATTTATCATTACCCTGTCTGGCAGCAATCTCGTACTGATACATTACTGAAAAATCTCTACCAGAACCTGCGATTGTAAAAACAAACGCCAACATGAATATTGGGTAAAAACTGTACAATATTGAATTCAGATAAATCGAGTAAGCTGATTGATTAATTGCATCAATCTGTCCTACTGAGACATCGATCATTCCTATTTGATAACCCACCCATGTTGTGATCAAGGCTATGCATGCAACTGGTGCCGCAGTGGCATCAACAAGAAAGGCTAACTTTGCTCTAGAGATCTTCAATTTATCAGTCACTTTCCTCATGGTATTACCCACAACCAATGTGTTTGCATAATCATCAAAAAAGATAGCCAGACCAAGAGATGACGTAATTAACTGGCCTCTTTTAGGTGAAGTGGTAAAACCTGTCAGAGAATTGACAATGCCTTGCATGCCACCATTTTTTGAAATAATTCCCACTAATCCACCGATCATAAGACTAAAAATTATTACTGCAGCATGGTCAGGATCAGCTAAAGCTTGTTTGACATACTTTGAAACAACCTCCAAAAAACTTTGCCATAAAACACCTAACTCAAGTCCTAAGATTGCAAAAGAGCCGACCCACACTCCTAAAAAAAGAGCAGGAATCACACTTCTAAAAAAGAGTGCAACCAAAATTGAAACCAAAGGGGGTAATATTGATAGCCAACCCCACAGAACATTAACTTCTTCTGAAGCTATTTTTTTTTGGTCTAAGAGTAATTCTAATTGGTTATCGGATGTTGCTTCTATTAGAAGATATTCAAAATTAAGTTCATTACTACTACACACTGTGGGCTCAAAAAAGAAATCATTAATTTTTAATTGATGTTTACATGCTTGCTGCTGATCAAAGCCACTAACAGAGACTTCAAAAGGCACGCTTGTAAGAACGACCTCAGGAACTTCAATTGTTGGTGCACTTTCAACCTGAGCTACTGAAAAACTACTGAGGCATAAAATTAAGGTGGATATTTTTTTTATATTCATACGCTAGTTATTTTTGTATAACTTGCCCCCTTTAATAACTACATTGATATTTTCTAAAGCCCGAATATTTAGCAATGGATTATCCTTTACAGCAACGAGATCTGCAAAATATCCTTGTTGAATTTTTCCAATTTTGTCCTCCCAACCCATTACTTTGGCAGCAACAATGGTGGCTGATTGGATGGCTTCAAGGTTGCTCATCCCTAAATCGACCATGTATCTAAATTGTTTAGCATTATCCCCATGGGGGTAAACGCCTGCATCGGTTCCATAAACTATGATTACTCCAGATTCATGAGCTTTAGTAAAATTTTCTCTTTGCAGATCTGTGGTTTCTCTATTTTTCCTCAAAAATTCTTCTGGCCAATTATCAGCTACACCCACGGTATTAATATAATCTCCATTATAAACATCCATGGATAAAGCAACGCCCCTTGCCTTTGCGAGATTTATACCTTCATTATCAATAAGAGATGCATGTTCAATACTGTCAACCCCAGCTAATATTGCCTGTTTAATTGATTCTGCTCCATGAGCATGAGCAGTAACTTTAACTCCTGATTGATGACCAACCTCAACCACAGCGTTAATTTCATTCTGATTCATTTCTGGGCTTCCAGGTAAACTTCCATATGCCAAAACAGCGCCTGAAGCTATCATCTTCAAAAGATCTGCTCCACCTGCAACTGCATTTCCTGCTCTTTGTCTAAATTCATCAACTCCCTTGGTTACGCCAAGTCGAATATGATCGGGAACTTCGCCGCTATAACCTGGTATATCAATGTCGCCACCGCCTCCTGGGATGGTGAGGTAATAGCCTGAGACTTGCATTCTTGGTCCTTCGGTTAATCCCTGATTAACTTCATCCCTTAATCGCTTATCTGTCCACGCTATATAGACACCAAGATCTCGAATCGAGGTAAATCCTGCTTGCAAGGTTATGGCGGCGTTTACTCGAGCTATAGCCAGTTGTTGGTCTTGTGAACGATTGAGAAAATCACTCATTACACTAGAGCTTTTCTCAGAAATATGGGTGTGCATATCTATTAACCCAGGCAGACAAAAATGATCACTGAGATTTAAAGTGGATGGACTAATATCGTTGGAGGTAGCCTCAGCTATATCCTTAATTTTCTCAGTCTTATTGTTTATATTGATAATGACATCGTCGAGCACAAGTCCACTCTCAACATCTAATAATTTGCCACAATAAATTTCTGAAATTTTATCATTGGCAAAAGAATTTGCTGAGACTAAAACAAAAAAAGCAGCCAAACTGCATTGTTTAATCGAAACCATAACAACAAACTTTACCATAGAAATTATACGATTTAGTTTTAATGTGTAATTCCATTTCGATTACAATAAAAAAATGAAATCATTACCAACATTCATGGCCACTTCAGTGGTTAGAGGAAGCCAGCAAGGCGAAAGTCATGGTGGTATCTATCTGGTCGATTTTGAAAATCAAATAGCTAACATCATGGTTGACTGGAATGATTCTGGGATTGATTTCACTGGACGTGGTTGGGATCGTGGTCTACGTGGCATTGAGTTTTGTGAGAATGAAATTTTTGTAGCGGCCAGTGATGAACTCTTTGTTTATGATCAAGAGTTTAATATTAAACGTTCTTATAAAAATGCCTTTTTAAGACATGCTCATGAAATCAACAAATTTGAGAATCTTTTATTTGTTACCTCGACGGGCTATGACAGCTTATTAGTCTTTGATCTTAATCGTGATGAATTTACAAGAGGAGTTCACTTAAGAAAAGGCGTTAATGGATGGAAATCTCAGCTCTTTGATCCTTTGTCTAATGATGGCCCTGAGATGGCAAACAATCTTCATCTTAATAATGTTAGATGCTCTAAAAAAGGCTTATTTGTAAGCGGTCTTAGAACTGATGCACTTATCTACATGGACAGCGATCTTAATGCCAAAGAATATTGCTCTCTGCCTGAAGGCACACATAATGCAAGACCCTTCAAACAAGGTGTTCTTTTTAATGACACAAAAAGTGATTGTGTCAGAGCTGTAGGCCGTGATGGAGAAGAAACCAATTTTAAAATCCCTACTTATGATGAAGCTGAGCTAACACACACAAATTTGGATGATAGTCGTATTGCTCGCCAAGGTTTTGCTAGGGGCTTATGCCTAGTTAATCAAGAGCTAATCGCGGTTGGTTCTTCACCGTCCACCATCAGCTTATTTCACTTAGAGGAAAAAAAGAGAATTGCGAGTGTAAATTTAAGTATGGACATCAGAAATGCAATACATGGATTGGAGGTATGGCCTTATGAAAGGTTATTGGATCGTTAGATGCGAATATCATAATCAGGAAGCTTTTGAGCTATATGCGAAAGCAGCGACCGCAATTGTTGCAAAGCATGGTGGTGAATTCTTAGTCCGTGGTGGCAATCACATCAAAAAAGAGAATGCGAAACTTGAAAGGACTGTTTTGGTGGAATTTCCTAGTTATGAAGTTGCACAATCGGTATATGATGGAGATGAATATCAGAATGCTATTAGGCATATCAAGAATTGCTCATTGAGAGATTTTGTTATTTCGGAGGGTATATGAATTATAAAAAAATGACGATTATTTTAAGTCTTATTCTAGCCATGGAGATAGGCGCTCATCCAAGTCTTATTATTGAAAATATTACCCTCATTGATGCAGAAAATCCTGTTCGATTAAACCAAACAGTACTTATTGAAGATGGAAAAATACAATCGATTATTGATTCTACTCAAAGTTTCGAAGAGCAGAATCACCATACAATAATTGACGGGAGCGGAAAGTTTCTCATACCCGGTTTATGGGATGCCCATGTGCATCTGACCTTTATTCCTGAAATAGATCATGAAACCTATTTCAATTTATTTCTCAAAAATGGAATCACTAGTATTAGAGATACAGGAGCTGTTATTGAGAAGCTCCAGCCATCACTGAACTACATCAAAGAAAACCCCAATAAATCACCCAGACTATTTTATGCGGGTCCGCTGATTGATGGTAGAGACCGTGTTTATAAAGGAAAGGAGCCCGGATTCCCTGAACTCTCTATTGGTATTGATGAGAACTCAAATATTGAAAATGTAGTCAATGGTTTAATGGACAATGGTGTCACTTTTCTAAAATCGTATGAAATGCTCTCAAAAGATACCTATCTGGAGCTATTGAATATTGCCAAGGAAAATAACCTTAGAGTCACCGGGCATATACCTCTTAGTATTGATCTTGAGGAAGCCATTGAGGCTGGTCTTGGTGGTATGCAACATGTCAGAAATATGGATCTTGCTTGCTCACTCGATGCCCCAGAATTATTGACTAATAGAAGAGCGCAACTTGAAAATGAAAATGCCATAGCAGGGTCTGCTCTCAGAACACAAATACATTCAGCTCAAAGATATTATTCAATTGGTAATCATGACCCTCAAAGATGTTTAAAGATCATTAAAAAATTATCAGCTTATGGGGTGTTTCAAACACCGACTCTCACCATTAATACTCTTGATTCAAGAAGATTTTATGCTGACCCAGAGTGGAGAAAAACCTATCAATACCTTCCTGAAAAAGCGAGAAACAACTGGTATGAAGGTTCAATAGAATCAACCAATCTTGCGGTTACTGACAATGCCTTAATATTTGATAAGTGGAGCTTAGATCTGGTCAATATAATGAATCAAGAGGGAGTAAAAATCATAGCGGGAACAGATACTCCGATTGGCTATCTCACACCTGGCTTTAGTCTGCACAAAGAACTTGAATTGCTCTTCGAAGCTGGAATGACAACACGGGAAGTACTGCGTTCAGCAACCATCACTCCTGCCGAATTTCTTAATATGGAAAGTCAGATGGGAACTATAGTTGAGAGTAAGTTAGCAGACCTAGTTATACTAAATAGTAATCCTTTGGAATCCATCAGCAATACTCAAGATATTTACATGGTTATTTCCAAGGGTATTATTCAATGAATATAATATATATGTGAAAAGACTAGTGTAATGAAGAAACTTATCCTCATATCAGCACTAATGTTCAGCTTCAATGGTTGGGCGTTATCGGATTATAGACCTTATGATGAAACAGCTAATGCACATCAAGATATAGCTGATGCACTAAAAATAGCTGATGAATCTAAAAAATATATTTTACTTCAAATGGGTGGCAACTGGTGTCCAGATTGCAGAACTCTTGGAGCGTATCTTGCCAGAGAAGATATTAAAGCATGGTTAGATGATCGTTTCATTGTAGTTCCAGTTGATGTGGGAGAATGGGACAAAAATATAGCTATTGCTGAACGCTATGGAAATCCTATCAGCGAGGGAATTCCTGCTCTTGTAGTGCTCGACAAAAATGAAAATGTAGTCTTTGCCACACTGGCTGGTGAACTCGCCTCGGCTAGAAACATGAGTGGCGATGACTTGATTGAGTGGTTAAAAATCAAGATAGAACCCTTTTTGAATTAATGGACCATATCAAAAGCCTAAAAATAGTTATCACTGCCGGAGCATCGGGTATCGGTGCCGAAATTGCAAAAACTCTTTCTGAGGCTGGTGCTCAAGTGATCATTTGTGATAAAGATCAGTCCAATCTAGACGTATTCACTCAAAATAATCCTAAAGTTATTGCCTTAAAGGCTGATGTATCAGATGAAGAAGAGGTCTTATCTCTTTTTGCTGCAGTCAAAAAACATTTTGGAGAAATCAATGCATTAATCAATAATGCTGGCATTGCAGGACCTTCAGCTAAGCTTGAAGATACTGACTTCATAGACTGGAAACAGACAATGAGTGTCAACTTAAATGGAGCATTCCTCTGTAGTAGATCTGCAATTCCTCTACTGAAACTATCTGGAGGTGGATCAATTATTAATATTGGCTCCACTTCGTCATTCATGGGAACACCTCTCCGCTCTTCATACGCAGCCTCAAAATGGGGTTTAATTGGTTTAACAAAAACTTGGGCTATGGAATATGGAGCAGATAATGTGCGGATCAACACAATCTGTCCAAGCTCGGTTAATGGAGAGAGAATTGAACGAGTCATCGAGCGAGAAGCAAACTATCGAAACACCTCAGTGGAGGAAATTAAAGCCACTTATCTCAGTCAAACTTCGCTCAAAACCTTTATTGATGCAGAAGAGATTGTAGGAATGATAGTATATCTGCTGTCACCATTGGCAAAGAAAATTACGGGACAAATGCTCGTCATTGATGGGCACACAGAAAACCTGTCAATGATTGAAATGGAAAAGGAATAAGCAATGCAAGCAGCATGGTATGAAGCAATTGGTTCAGCTGAAGGAGTCCTTCATGTTGGAGAAATAGATAACCCTTCTCCACTGGAAGGTGAGGTCCTTGTTGAAGTTAAAGCATCGGGTGTGAACCCTTCTGATGTAAAGACCAGAGCCGGGGCAAGAGGAGAGTTACAATTTCCCCGAATTATTCCTCACTCGGATGGCGGAGGAATTATTGTCGAAGTCGGTGAAGGGGTCAGTGAGGATCGGGTTGGCGAACGAGTATGGATATGGAATGGGGCTTTTGGAAGAGCTCATGGAACTTGTGCTGAGCTGATCGCACTCCCCTCGTCTCAAGCGGTTGCGATGTCTGAAGATGTGTCATTTGAAACTGCAGCTTGCTTAGGAATACCAGCCTCAACCGCCTATTACGGTGTCTTTTCTGATGGTCCAGTAGAAGATAAAACTATATTAATAACTGGAGGTGCAGGGGCAGTAGGTTATCTGGGCATACAACTTGCTAAATGGTCAGGAGCAAATGTTATCTCTACAGTCAGTGGTGAGGATAAAGCAATTGTAGCTAAAGCTGCTGGAGCAGACCTAGTGCTGAACTATAAAACAGATAATGTGATTGAGGCGGTCAATGATTTCACAAAGGGTCAGGGGGTTGACAGAATACTTGAGGTTGAATTTGGTGGAAATCTATCCGTTAGTGAGCAGGTAATAAAAAATAATGGCGTCATTGCAGCATATGGCTCTGTTGCTGAAGCTAACCCTTCCCTGCCCTTTTATAATCTGATGTTCAAAGGCGTCAAACTCAATACCTATCTCATCTATATCGTTCCAGAACAAAACAGGACTGCTATTAATAAAGGTATTACTTCTGCCCTTAGTGACAGTGCGCTCACTCCCATCATTGCTGAATCCTTTAATTTATCTGAGATTATTAATGCACATCAAACACTTGAAGAAGGTTCAGTCATCGGCAATGTTGTGATCAACATTTGATTAAATAATGAAACAAATAGTTCAGTTCCTATTGACTCTGATTCTCTTTCTTAGCCCTGTGAGAGCAACACTTTCAGAAGTGGGAGTATCAATTAACCTGCACGACTCACAAATTGAAGGAGTCTTTGATAGAGACAATGAACTTTTCATCTTCAGAGGTATTCCTTATGCCATACCTCCGATCGGAGATTTACGTTGGACATCACCTGTTCCTTTATCTTCAAACCCAAAGCTTATTAATGCTCAAACTTTTAAACCAGCCTGCATGCAAGATGAATACACCACTGAATGGTATCAGGATGTTGCAGAGTTGTTTGATAATCCTCGCTCTGTTTTTCAACATGTGGATGAGGTCAGTGAAGACTGTCTCTATCTCAATATATGGACAAATTCCCTAGACCAAACCAGTAAAAAGCCAGTCATGGTTTGGGTGCATGGGGGAGCGGACACAGGAGGGTGGTCCTATGAGCCTAATAATTTAGGTCATCATCTTGCCAGTAAAGATGTGGTGGTGGTCTCTATCAATTACAGATTGAATATTTTTGGCTTCTTCACACACCCAGACATGCCTAACCAAACTGGAAACTTTGGACTTGAAGATGAAATTATGGCGTTGCAATGGGTCAAAGATCATATTTCATCTTATGGGGGTGACCCTGAAAATATTACTTATTTTGGCGAATCAGCAGGTGGAGCCCATGTTTCCTATTTAATTGCTTCCCCAAAAGGCAGAGGTTTATTCAAAAGAGGCATCATCCAAAGCGGTGCCTATAATCTATTCAGTTGGATATCAAAAGATAAGGCACAGCAGCTGGGAGTAACAACACAAACTGCATTAAATGCACCTGATTTACAGACCATGAAAAGGTTATCAGCAGAAAGTCTCTTGTCTGCTTCGAGTAACCTTAGACATCCCTACAGACCAAATATCGATGGCGAATTGATACCGAATAATTTGACTCAATTACTTGATGAGGGATCATTCAATAATGTTGATCTCATGATCGGTAGCAATAAAAATGAGGATTATATGTATATCGATGAATCTGTCACAGTAAATGATATTAATAGACTCATTGAGAATTACTATCCAGAGCAACAAAACCAGATACTCTCATTGTTGGATCTAGAAGACCCAAGACTTGCCATGGATCGTCTGACAACTAACCAAGTGACACTTTGTCCCTCAGTTTTCATTGCCAGATCTCTTGCGAAAAATGGAAATAATGTCTATCAATATCATTTTACTCGTATGCGAGAAGGCAGTGAGAAGATACTGTCTTATCATGGTGCAGAAATTCCGTATGTTTTTAATACCCATGATGAATGGCTGCCAACTAATCAAGATGATCAAGCGTTAACTGAAGCAATGATGGAATATTGGGTGGAGTTTGCGAGAAAAGGCACACCTAATTCAATTGTAAACCCCACTTGGAAAGAATTTGGTGTGGAAGAAAACTATTTAATCTTAGATGTAGAGTTAGAAAATTCATCAAAACTAGAAAATGATTTTTGTGAAATTATGATTGATGAACTGATTGAAAGATCATCAAATGAATAGTTTTGCTTATCAGTAAAAAACATGGCCTTAAAAGTTATTGGAGCTGGATTTGGAAGAACCGGAACACTTTCATTAAAAAGTGCTCTTGAAAAACTTGGTTTTGGGCCATGTCATCACATGAAAGAAGTCGTAGAACATCAAGATCAAACTAAATGGTTTCATCAAGCATCGCTAGGTGAACAGGTTAATTGGCGAGAGGTTTTTAAAAAATATCAGTCTGCTGTGGATTGGCCAGCTGCTGCTTATTATCAGGAATTAGCTAATGAATTTCCTGATGCAAAAATAGTCTTGGGTGTCAGAGATGTTGATGCTTGGTATCAGAGTGTTAGCGAAACAATTTATACAGTGGTACCTAACTTCCCGAAATGGCTAAGATTGATTTTACCGAGAGCGAATAAAGTAATGGATATGATTGATAGAACAGTTTGGATTGGTGAATTTTCAGGACGTTTTGAAGATAAAGAGTTTGCTGTCGATGTTTTCAATAAACACATTGAATTAGTGAAGACAGTTTTTCCTGAGGAAAGGCTGCTGATTCATTCAGCCAAGGATGGATGGGAACCATTGTGTGATTTTCTAGGGGTACCAGTTCCAGATGAACCGTATCCATGGCTTAATGAATCTATTAGTTTTAAACGACATTTGAAAATCATCAAAGCTGTAAAATGGATGCCTATAGTTCTAGTGATCATCTTATTATTATGGCTTCTCTACTGACCTAGAGTTATCTTCAAGTCGTAAATAACCCTACTAGAAGTAAGCCTATCATCCCTAACATCATTACTAACCCTAGAAGTATGACTTTCTTCATTTGGTTTTCCTTTTTAAATTTGCAGTTATCATTAATGTATTAAGTAATTAGGATTTTCTATGAAAATAAATTGATAGCTTATAGAGAATTGGGGTCATCAACAACCAGGGTATTTGACTTTGCAGACTTATGGTCCTTTCATTAAAATAGAATATGACTGGATTGAACCATGGCCCTGTGGGGGCCAAGGGTGCCCATGAGAGATTTTTTCCTACAGCCAGTTGATCGTAATACAGAAACATCTCAACAAAAATATTCTGACCTATACACAAAATTAATAGGATCAAGAACGCCTGCCAACTCCAGCCATCAAGTATTGACTGCTCTTTGCCCAATAATTTCGATGTAATGAAGAGCCCCCCGAGACAAACTGTGCCTGCATCACCTAAGGAGTTCATTAACCAGTTGATATTTTTTGGAATAAAATGATTCAGTATTTCAGATCTTCGGATATCAACAGGATCGCCTGAGACCCAACCATAGGTAAACCATAACTCCCATCCCAATGCACAGATCAGGAAAGAATAGATATAAATTTTTAGTATTGATGTCGGTAGTTCATTTCTTCTTTT
>CAYQEV010000026.1:0-19657 GCA_964416745.1 uncultured Woeseia sp. | reverse complement strand
GTCAACTGCTGCTAACAAGCTTAATTTTTCAGATAAAGGTCTGTTACCGTGCCTTCAAATACTTCTGCTGCCAAAGCTACTGTTTCAGATAAGGTTGGATGTGGATGTATTGTCAGGGCAATATCACTAACATCGCAATCCATTTCTATCGCTAAAGCTATTTCTGAGATTAAATCCCCTGCGTTAGTTCCCACAATTCCTCCACCAATAACTCTTTTAGTTTTGGGGTCGAAGAGTAATTTTGTTAGCCCTTCATTTCTTCCGATGGTTAATGCTCGCCCACTTGCTGACCATGGGAACATCCCTTTTTTATAATCGATATTCTGATTTTTGCATTCATTTTCTGTTAATCCTACCCATGCTACTTCTGGGTCTGTGTAAGCAACGGATGGAATACATCTGATGTCCATAACTGATTTTTGACCTGCAATCACTTCTGCTGCAATTTTACCTTCATAACTTGCTTTGTGTGCCAACATAGGGTCACCCACAACATCACCGATAGCAAAAATATTTCTACAATTGGTTCGCATTTGTCCATCAACATCTATGGTTCCATTATGATTGACGTCCACACCTATATCTTTAGCTTTAATCTTATGACCGTTTGCTTTTCTACCTATAGCAACTAATACTTGGTCAAACATTTGTTGTTGTTGCTGATCATCAATTTCAAGGACAACTGAGATACCGTTCTTATTTGCTTCTGCTTTGATCACCTTGCTTGATTTATAAATAGCTTCACATTTCTTCTCTAAGTGTCGCTCTAGGGGTTTTACTAGATCTTGATCGGTGCCAGGCATTAACTGATCAAGTAATTCGACTATGGTTACCTTTGAACCAAGTGCAGAATAAATGGTAGCCATCTCTAAACCAATGATACCTCCGCCTATAATTAGAATGGTTTCTGGTATTTCTTTAGGCTCTAATGCTCCAGTTGAATCAATTACTCTTGGATCATCTGGTAAAAAATCTAATGATGCGGGCTCAGATCCAACAGCTATAATGGCACTTGAAAATTGTATTTCTTGTCGATCATTCTCTAAAGAAATCTCTATTGTTTGGTCAGACGTGAATTCAGCCTGGCCTTGGAAGCACTCTACCTTTCTTTGTTCTGCTAACCCCTTAAGTCCTTGGGTTAACCCATCTATGACTCCATTCTTCCAGTTTTTCATTTTTTCTAGACTAATTACAGGTGATTTGAAATCTATACCTACTAATGAGGCGTCTTTAGAATCATCAATAACTTTAGCAGCGTGCAAAAAAGCCTTTGAAGGAATGCAACCAACATTCAAACATACCCCACCTAAAACATTGTTTTTATCAATTAAAGCAACCCTTAAGCCAAGATCTGCAGCTCTAAAAGCAGCCGTGTATCCACCCGGTCCAGCCCCAATAACCGCTAGATCATAAGCCTTATCAGACTGATCAGTTGCTTCTGCTTGTACAGAAGATTCATCAGAGAGTTGTGCAATAACGTCCCCTGTAGAAACCCTATCCCCAGACTTAACACTAACAGATAGAATGGACCCTTTATGCATTGCAGTGACATCCATTGCAGCTTTTTCAGTCTCTAAGGTAATAATAGGATCATTCTCTTTAACTTCTTGGCCATCCACAACATGGACTTCAACAACAACAACTGCATCAAAGTCACCTAAATCAGGAATTCTAATTTCAGTCATTTTCGTCTGAAGAAATGTCAAGGAAACTTGAAGGATCCTCTAAAGTGTTTTTAAGTTGCGTAGTGAATTGAATCCCTCCTACTCCATCAATTACCCGATGATCATAAGAAAGTGAAATAGGAAGTATCAACCTTGGAAGAAACTGACCTTTAATAAAAACAGGCTTAACCTGTGATCTTGCTACCCCTAGGATTGCTACCTCAGGTGCATTAATGATCGGAGTAAATCCAGTGCCACCAAAGCCACCCAAACTTGATACTGTAAAGGTTCCTCCTTGCATATCACTGAGTTGAATTTTGCCATCACGAGCTAGCTTACTTAATTCAGAAAGTTCTTTTGCAATTGTCAATAGGTCTTTTTGTTCTGCTTTTTTTATTACAGGCACCATTAACCCGTTGTCTGTATTAGCTGCAAATCCTATATTGATGTATTTTTTATGAATAAGGTTTTCCCCCTCTGCATCCAAAGAAGAATTAAAATCAGGGAAGTCGAGTAACACCTTACATACACCTTTAATGATAAAAGCAAGAATAGTTAATGAAAAACCTTGTGCTTTAGCCTCATCCTTTAAATCAATTCTTATTTGCTCTAACTCATTAATATCAACCTCATCATGCTGAGTGACATGCGGTATATTAATCCAACTGGCTTGAAGTCTTGGGCCAGATATTTTCTTTATTCGACTTAACTGAACAGTTTCAATAGGACCAAAATTGGCGTAATCAATTATAGGTAATTCTGGCAATCCCATAACCCCATGTGTTTTTTTACCTGTGATGATTCCCTTAACATATGACTTCAAATCTTCAGGTTGGATACGATCTTTTAAACCAGTGCCTTTGATTTCTGTAAGATCAGCCCCTAATTCACGAGCAAGTTTCCTAACCGAAGGGCTGGCATGCACACCTGAAAATGACTTTGAAATAAAATTAGACGTTTCAGGTTCCTTAGAAATCGTTTCTGTGGGTAATGTATTTTCAGTCTTTTCGATCTCATCAGAGACTTCAGTCATTATGGCTTCTGGTTCATCGTCTTGATCATCAACAACAGAAAGATCAACATCAATTAAACAAAGATCATCGCCTTGATTAATCTTATCGCCCTTATTTGTATAAACTGCTATCACTTTACCAGGATAAGGGCTAGGAACATCCATTGCTGCCTTATCTGTCTCTAAGGTAAGGATTGGGTCATCCACTTTAACCACATCCCCCTCTTTGACAATCAGTTCAACGACTTCAACATCGCTAAAATCTCCAAGATCTGGAAGTAAAACTGTTTTTTTATTAGAAATTAAAGGCTCTCCTAAGAAAATGCTTATTCAGGGTATTCCAAATTATCTAATACGTTATCTAATTCGCCATTGTTATACATTTGCTCCACAATATCAGACCCCCCTACCAGTTCTCCGTTCACATAAAGTTGAGGAAAAGTGGGCCAATCTGAATAAGTTTTCAGCCCCTCTCGGATCTCATGATCCTCAAGGATATTAACAAACGCAAAGCGTTTATTTGACGCTTTAAGGATTCCACAAACTTTTGCTGAAAAGCCACACTGAGGAAAATCTGGTGTTCCTTTCATATAAAGTAAAAGAGGAAACTCACCCAATTGATTCTTAATGCGATCTTTCACATCCATGACAATCTCCTTTATAAAATTTGAATAAAGCTTATTATAAATTCTCTGGATAAAAAAATATTATGTATTTTAATTAAAGATGTGTGTTTGACTGAAATTAAAAATTATTATATTTTTTCTACATTAAATAAACGAGGGTGAATATATGAATCCATTAGATAAAATTACAGGAACGATAGTCACTGGATTAGTGATATCAATACTTATTGCATTAGGTACAAATCTATCTGGTCCTAGTGCAGTTAATTCAATAGTGATCTGGTTACACGTAGCTGCAGGAGTAGCTTGGATAGGGTTACTTTATTATTTTAATTTTGTACAAGTTCCATCAGTTGCCGAAGCAAATGCGGACTCAGAAGGACCAGGACCGGCTGCAATAACAAAGTACGTGGCTCCGAGAGCCTTATTATGGTTTCGTTGGGCTGCTTTGCTTACTTGGCTTACAGGAGCAGCTTTTCTGTACCTTAACGGTAATTTAGGAGATGCTTTTGAATTAGGCATGAGAACAGGTAATTCATATGCCACAACCATTGGTGTTGGTGCTTGGTTAGGTACAATTATGCTGTTTAATGTTTGGATTCTAATCTGGCCAAATCAAAAAAAGGTTTTAGGCATTGTTGAAGCCTCAGCAGAAGAAAAAGCAAAAGGAGCAAGAATTGCTTTTTTGGCCTCAAGAACTAATACCATGCTCTCAATCCCTATGCTTATGAGTATGGTGGGCGCTGGTCACGGTTTTTTTATGTAATAAAAGCTTAATTCCAATAAAAAGGCTCACATGCCATGTGGGCCTTTTTTTATTTGCTATAAGATATCTTTGAGTTTCTTGGCAATAGCGTCTACATCCTCAGGGTTAGCATTACTGTATTCTGGATAACTGTGAAAACGCTCGAAAACCTTTATTGTTGCATCAATACCTATTTGTTCGGATTGAAGAGCAATTCCATGACCTGGGTCTTTAGGTGCAGAAGGGTCCATGAGAAAAGCCTGTCCAGATTTATTGATAATCGTGTCAGAAAAAGGTTGAACTCTAGTCTGTATAGCCCATTCAACTTCAGACAGATCATAAGGATTGACATCAGGCCCAACAACAACGACCACTTTTGCGGTTCGACCCCAACGTCCGCTAGCACCCCAAACGGCATGCAAAACAAACTTACCAAATTCAGGGTGTGGTTTTTGTGCGCCATCAACTGAAAGTTGCACAAAATAACTCAAATTAGGTGTCACTACCACATCTATGACTTCAGGTATTTTTGATTGTAAATCACTAAGTAATTCACCTTCAATCGGTAAACAAGCCATATAGTTATGGTCAAAAGGTGGCTCCATCTCCATGGTCGAATACCAAATAGGCTCATTTCGGTGGGTTATACAATCAACCTCAATTAATGGAAATAATTGGGCATCATCATAGTAGCCTATTGGATTAGAGTGAGGCCCAATCGTCACATCCCTGTTCGGCAAGAATCGTCCCTCTATCACTAACTCAGAACTCGCAGGAACTTGTAGATCTATCGTTTCACAATTAACAACTTCAACAGCTTCACCTCTTAATCCACCTGCAAAATCCATTTCATCTAAACCAAAAGGTATGCTAGTGGCTCCAGCGATTTGTATGACAGGATCAACCACACAGGCGATAGCTATCTCCAATGGTTTTTTCATTTCCTGTGCTTTAGCCCAATGCAGCCCAATATGATTCCCCGGAGGATTCCAGAAAGCAAAAACAGATAGGCATTTTTTCTGTTCCTCATCTGAATAGACTTCACCATTTGGATGTGTTGCATTCCAAAGTTGGGTCAAACGATAACAGCCTGTATTTGGGATACCTGTTTCGGGATCTTTTGTAATCACAACAGCATTGGTGATATAGGATGGGCCTTCTTTACCAAACCAAACATGAGGAAGTTGTTTACCTATATTGATATCCCCTTTGTCTATCTTGTTCTCTTTGCAAGGAGCTTTAGCGCCATCAATAACTTTGGGTTTTATCCATCTGGATTGATCAGTTAAGACTTCTGCATGTTTTAACTTGGCTTCTAGAGGATCCTCTGTACCCAAGATCATTGAAGTTCTCTGCCTAGTGCCGTAGGGATTAAATAATACTGGAATATCTTTAGTGTTATAACCATCGAGATTATTTAACATTAATGCCGGCCCATTATGATTATGCAGATGCCGCATTAAAGCCTGAAGCTCAGTGGTTTCTCTTGCAACATTAAGCTCAATATCTAAATCTAATAATAAGCCCTTATCTTTGAGTAATTCTATGTACCCTCTCATGTCATTAAAATCCACTTCATTATCTCCTGTAAATATGATTAAAAATTATATTCTAGATTTAACATTTTGAACATCATGCTCTTAAGCAACTTCAAATTAAATCAAAGATTTAATATAGTTTAACCGATACAATAACCAACTAATACCTAGAGATTATATGAAAGAAAAAGTTGCAATAGTTACAGGCTCCGCCACAGGTGTGGGGGCGGCTACAGCAGTCTTGCTGGCAGAGAAGGGTTGCAATGTTGTTATTAACTACACTCGATCCAAAGAAGAAGCTATGGCAACGGCTCAATTAGTGGAACAACATAATGTTGAGTGCATCGTGTTTCAAGCTGATGTTTCTAATGATGATGAATGCAAATCAATGGTTGAAGCAGCAATAAAAAAATGGGGGAAAATTGATTACCTCGTCAATAATGCGGGTAAAACAAAATTTAACCCGTTTGAGAACCTTGAAGGTTTATCTGGTGAGGATTTCTTAGATATATATTCAGTTAATGTCGTCGGGCCTTATCAGATGATAAAAGCTGTTGTTCCATATATGAAAAAACAAGGTGGGGGTGCCATTGTAAATGATTCATCATTAGCTGGTATCAATGGTGTTGGTTCATCAATTGCCTATGTCACTTCTAAAGCTGCATTAAATATAATGACCAAATCATTGGCACATGTCCTAGGTCCTGAAATTAGAATTAACACTGTAGCCCCGGGCCCTATTCAAACAAGATGGTTAAAAGGGGGTATGGGTGATGAGGCCTATTCAGCACTAATTGAACAAGCTGAAAATGAATTACCCTTAAAGCAAGTTGCCACCGCTGAAGACGTAGCTGAAACCTTAGTTTGGTTTCTTGAGGGGGCTAAACTCATAACAGGTGAAGTTCTGATAGTAGATAGTGGAGCTCATTTAGGGTCCCTACCCAAATACTCAAGCTCTGAAGACTAATCCTTTTTGATCCAAGAACCTTCTATCAAAGCAATTTCTTGTTTATAACCAAATTCAATTGAGTTATCTATTATTCGGTAGTAAAAAGGCTTCAATTTAAAAAGACTGATGGTTTTGAATTGTTGAGCAATTCTTTCTTCTTGCTCACTTTTAGGATTATTCAATAACTCCTTTAGAAAAGTATATTTAGAGATGTACTGATTTAAAATACTAGGTTTATCATCTTCTCCCACATGACTTACATGACCGGTAGCTTGAACCCCTTGGATTGATTGCCAATCGCTCACATCTTGATAAATAGTGATTGCGACTTCATTATGGCTTTCAATATCTTGAACATGCCTTGTTTTATCTGATGATAAGAAATAAAGATTCATCTCAGCATCAGCTATATAAAAGACAGTAGCTGCCCAAATTGATTGAGTATTTCTAGTGGCTATTGTAAGAGTGTTGTGTCCATTTAAGAACAACTGTAAACGTTCTTTTAGCTCTGCAATGGACTCACTAACCATTGGCGTTTAAACACCTTGCCACCGTTTAACCACATCATTATCAACACCAGCAAGATCCAAAACACGTCCCACTGTGTGATTAACGATGTCATCAATAGTTTTTGGCTGGTTATAGAATGCGGGATTAGGGGGAACAATATCAGCTCCCATCAATGAAGCTTTATACAATAATTCTGTGTGGCCAAGATGAAGTGGGGTTTCTCTGGGCACTATGATTAATTGTCTTGTTTCCTTAAGAATTACATCAGCAGCTCTGACTATCAGATTGGTTGCGTATGAATTTACAATTCCTGAAAGAGTCTTCATGGAACAAGGAGCTACTATCATTCCACTGGTCTCAAAAGAACCACTAGCAATACTTGCGCCCAAATTACGATCGTTATGCACAACATCGGCCATAGACTCAATCTCCTTGAGACTAAAGTCACTCTCCAGAGAGATATTTAACTTACCACCTTTTGTTATAACTAAATGGGTTTCAATCTCATCAATCCCTTTTAGAATTTGCAAAATACGGATACCATAAATGACTCCACTGGCGCCAGAAATTCCTATAATCAGTCTTTTCATAGCTTTGCATTATATCAATTTAATAAGCTTTGGATTAATCTAAGGGAAATTATTTATTTATAATATTCTAGGTTGAAAAAATGTCTAAAATTAAAAAATCTTATATAAACATAACCTCAGGACAAATACATTATAGATATATAGAAGGTGATGGGCAGCCGTTATTATTTTTTCATAGGACCCCATCAAGTTCAATAATGTTTGAGCGGTTGATGCTTGAAATGAAGAATGATGGACCTCTCTTTGCTTTTGACACGCCTGGGTTTGGTGAATCATTCAACCCCGATGGTATGCCAAGTCTAGAAGATTATCGAGATTGGTTCATTGAAGTAATTAACAAGATCGGATTGGACCAATTCCATATTTATGCTCATCATACAGGCACTCATATTGCTTCTGAAATTGCTCTCAAATTGGAACATCAAATTCTTTCTCTGTGCCTTAATGGTGCTGCTTATTTAACTTGTGAGGAAAGAGAGATATTCCAGAATAATTTCAAACCGGCATTGGAAGCTGATGATGAAGGTAAGTATCTTATTGAGACTTTTAATCTAATTAAAACTTTATTTCCAACATTTGATCCTGATCTTGTTGATTTAGAATTAAGAGGAGCGTTGAGATCTAAAATGGGGAGAAATCAAGCTTTTACTGCAATTTGGAAACAAGATTTCATGAAAGCATTATCTGAGATTAAGTGCCCTATTTTCGTGATGTCAGCTATTGATGATTTTTTTATTGATCAATTAGAACTCATTAAAAAAGACTTTCCATTAATTAGAACAGCCATTTTAGAAGAATCTAGAATTGCCTCACCTGAACTACAAGCCGAAGCAACAGCCAGTCTAATTAGAAACTTTATTAAAGAAATTGAAGAAAATAATTAGGGTTTAACGGTAATTTCTATTTTCTTAGATATCAATGGTTGCTTGTGAGGCATGTGGTTGCCATCACCTAGGAGTAGTTGAAGTGTGTGTTTACCGGGGGTAAGAGTTATCTGTGTACGATCCTGTCCATTACCAAAATGCAAATAATTTGAACTGCTGGGTATAGGCAAGGAAAGATTAGGTAAATCAGCATCAATAATTAAATGATGATGCCCAGTTGCAGGCTCATAGGTCCCAGCTGGTGCTAATGTCATTCCTTCAATTCCAAAGTAAACTTCAAAAGTTTGATTAACCTCTTCCCCATTTTGTGGCTGAAGAATAACAACTCGATTTGAAGACCCCTCTTCAGCGAAAAGATTCATTGAGAAGATAAATGCATAAACAAGACTGACAACTTTAAAATTCTTTTTAGCCATAGTTAACTCTGCTATTCCATCTCCAATATGTGGTCCCACTCTTTTTTGCTCAGAGGGATAACGGACAACCTGTTACCTCGTTGCAATAACTTCATCGTTTGTAATGATTCTACTTGACGCAGTTCTGTTAGTGTAATTTTCCTTTTCAAATGTCTATTGTATTTGACATCAATCATTAACCATCTGGGGTCATCAGGATTACTTTTAGGATCAAAGTACTTCTCTTTCTTATCAAATGCGGTGTGGTCAGGGTAGGCTTTACTGGCTATTTCCATTAAGCCAACAATGCCGGGTTCTTTACAATTTGAATGATAGAAAAAAGCCTGATCACCTATTTGCATTTGATCCCTAAAAAAATTTCTAACTTGATAATTACGTATTCCATCCCAGTGATCAGTAGCAAAATCTTCCAGATCATCAATACTGTAGGTGTCTGGTTCTGATTTCATTAACCAATACTGCATTTATCTATTGTTCCTTAATAAGGTTTATCTAATTCATCATACCAAAAATGTCTCCATTCAGAATTAGGATCTAAATCTGAACAAAGACCATTTGCAAACTGATAAAGCCAACTTTCATTTGCGACATTATCAAATTTTATTGCAGTATCAACCATTTCACATTTCATCTTAAAATCAATATTGTCATCCTTTTCAATGCTTGCAAAAAGTGATTCCTTGGTAATAGCATTGGATGTCATACGGATACCACGATCTGTTTTGCTGTCAAATATTATAAATTTAGGGTTCTCAGGGGATGCTTCATTCCAAGATCTCCATTCTGTTTGGTTGCCTTTACGTCCTTTTCCAGGAGCACCTGTGTATGCAAACTCAGCCCAATAACTCATCATGGCATTCGATAATTCTTTTACTCCTTCCATATTTTTTCGGCTAAGTATGTATCTAGTTAACGTGTCCTCTTCAAAGTTACCCATAACAAAGGGAATTTCAAAAGCGTGGGCTGCGCCCAAAAGGTCAGAAAGATTAACCCCAAACTTCCTGGGTTCATCATCCCAATCAAAGCGATAAGCATAGACATTCTTTCTCCCATTTAGACTCAGTTCCCTAGCTGGCTGATCAACAGCAAGAAATTTCCACGTATTTGAACGATGGCTCACCACTGAATTCCAAGTCTCAATGTTTCTAATTCTAGGTAGTCCCAAAAACGAACGTACCAACCTAGGATTCTCAATAAGAAATAACTTCATTTCATCTCTATTTGTCCCAAAAATAATAGGGATATTTGCAGAAAACCCATTTTTAAGTGAATCTAGAATTCCATTCTGATCAAGTACAGTTCCGTCTGGAAAAGGTCTCAACATTTCATTGGTGTTGACTCTGGCTTCTTGAAAAGATACATAGATTTCCTCTGTTGATGATGACCTTAGGAAATCATTGATAGCCTCATCATTCATACCAATCTGAATATTCAAAGCTTCCTCTCTTGTTTGTGCATAATCTCTTTCAATTAATAGCTGATTGACCAATTCTTTTGAGGTGTAGTTTTTCCATGGAAGATTATCTTTTAGATAAGATTCTGAATGAGTGATATCACCCGGTTTGATACCGCCACTTTGAATGATTGCTTTATGAAATAAACCTTCTGCTATAGGCGAAGATAATAATGCTGCGACATTATAACCTCCTGCTGATTCACCAAAAATAGTGATATTACTTGGGTCACCACCAAAATTTGCGATATTAGACTGCACCCATTCTAGAGATTGAATAGTGTCAATATTGCCATAATTACCAGAAGCATTCCTTGGATCAACTGACAATTCTTTAATACTAGGATGACTAAACCAACCAAAAGGACCGAGTCGATAGTTTATAGTCACCACAATTAAATTATGTTGATAAGCTAGTTCAGAAGGGTCATAAAAATCCGCATTCCCTGAGACATTACTGCCTCCATGAATCCAAACCATCACTGGAAGTGGGGATGACTTACTAAGCTCTTCAGGATTCATTTGGGGTGCCCATACATTTAAATAAAGACAATCCTCTGAGCCAACCATATCACCCCATTCTCTTCGTTTTGCTGTATTAATTAATGAGCCTCTTTGAGGGCAATTAGCTCCAAAATTAAGTGATTCCTTAATGCCTTCCCAGTTGTCAGGAGCTTTTGCTTTTTTCCATCGGAATTGACTGTTAGGAATAGATCCGTATTGTATTCCCAGCCATTGATGAGTTTTATCATTAAACCCGCCGATCACTTGACCGTTTTGTGTGTTCCTAACAGAACTTTCATCGGGTTCTAAATCACTCTTTGGCACACTGCATGAGGACAACCATAGAGCTAAAAAAACAGAGGTTATTAGTTTAAAATTCATGGTTCAATCTTTATTTTTGAAGGTATTCTATATTTGATTTTATTCAAAATCAGTAATTCTTTAGTAAATTTATAATACGAGTGTAATATACGATCTAATATGAAAAACAGATTCTTAAGACAATTAATACTTGGCCTTAGTGTTTGCTCAATAATGCTCGTTAACACAAAGGTGGTGGATGCGAGTCCATGGGCATCTCCTGATGATCTATTGTTCAGACATGATTTACAAATCCTTGTCGATTCTGGAGCCTTAAATATACCAATCTCCACATGGCCTTTGGCATGGGGAGATATTGCTTATAATCTAACAAAAAATGAAAGTGAAATGAGTCTGATTGAGATTACCTCATTTCAACGTATTAAAGAGGCCTTAATTGAAGCTGAGATGGGTGGTTTAGGAGGTCAAACTGAAATTAAGGTTGCTAAGAATCCAAATCAAATGACTTGGTTTAATGACAGTGTTACAAATACTAAATCAGTTGGTGCTCAATCATCTTATTTATCAAAGAATTTAGCCCTTAATATCAAGGTAGAAAAAATTCCTGGAAAAACTCTAATGGATGAGTCTTATCTGGCAATCGCTAGGGGAAATTACTCACTAACACTTGGCTCTAAGAAAAATTGGTGGGGACCAGGTTGGGACAGTAGCTTGGTTCTGTCTTCAAACGCCAGGCCAATAAGAGGCCTCTCAATTGAGAGGAATTTCTCAGATCCATTTGAATCGGCTTTCCTTAAATGGATTGGACCTTGGGATCTTTCAGTGATAATTGGAGAACTAGATAATAATAGATCAATCTCTGATCCAAAGTTTTTTGGTATGCGTTTTGGTTTTAGACCTACATCATCCCTAGAATTAGGCTTGTCCAGAACATCCCTATTCTGCGGTGAAAACTTATCTTGTGGATTTTCAACCTTCACTGATATGCTCATTGATAAAAATGATGATGGATACAATGCTGTTGGCATTGATTTTAGATCATCGCATAAAATGAAAAATATTCCTTTCGCCGTCTATGGTCAATTAATGGGGGAACCCTTTAATAACACCATGGGTTTGTTTGGAATGGAGACATGGGGGTTAATTAATTCAAATCAACAATTAGAGAGCTATAGATTTTTTGTTGAAGCTTCTTCAACCTCATGCCAATTCTATAAAAATGACAGTGAAAAATACGGCTGTGCTTATCGCAATGATCTATACACAGATGGTTATCGTTATGCCGGTTCAAGTATTGGTCATACCAGTGATGGAGATTCAATGGTTCTAAGTCTAGGGGGGATACTGGTTGGTGAAAATTCACAATTATTCAAATCAAAACTTTCCCTTGGTCAATTAAACAGAGGATCGATAAATTCCTATCAATTAAGAGAACATCAAACGAATTTTTTTAATATTGATTTAGGTTATGAATTTGATCTCTATTGGTTTGATATTCCGCTCGGAAGTTTTGACCTTGGAGTGGGATACGATATGTATAAAGATAAAGTCGATAACACTTCTGAAAATGAACCAAGAATATACGTTGCCTGGAATAATGACATGAACTTTACGGAAGAGAAAACTATGGATTTCTCAGAATATATTGAATTGATTGAGGTGAGTGATGAAGAAATAATCACTGAGGAACTTGTCAAAAATGACTTAAACGCCTTTAGAGATCTAGGGAACTTTGAACTTTTTGAAATCATTGAGCTATTTGATGAAGTCACCACACAACGAAGTGACAAGAATATTATGACTAAAGTTACAACCAACATCCAATCTGTTGAGAACATCTTAAGTGAGCTGAATTCAATATCCGATGATGGGAAAACTTTATCCGATTACCTCGGACTCATGGATTCAACTATTTCGCAACGAAATTAGATCAATTCAGTCCCAGTTTTTTCATGTATCGGTCTCTGAGTCGCTTTGATCTTGTCATGAGACTAATGCTATTGCCATCAATAAGTACTTCATCGGCAAAACTAGATACTTCTAATGGATCATTGTCCCATATGACTATATCAGCATGTTTGCCAACTTCTATCGAGCCAATCGCATCTTCCAACCCAAAGGTCTCAGCAATATTTATTGTTAAAGCTTTTATGGCTTCGTCTTTTGACAAACCATGAGCAACAGCATTGCCAGCACCTTGACGACTTAGATATGAATTATGAGTATTTTGAGAGGTGATTAAAATCTTTACCCCTGCTGCATGAAGTATGGCTGCATTATCTAATCTAGCACCAATGGAATCAAAAGAACTCGGTATATTATCCATTGGATCTATAATCACTGGTATCGATTCTGTAGCCAGTGTGTCGGCGATTCGCCAACCTTCTTTAGCTCCAAGAAAAATAATATTGATTCGATGCTCTTTAGAAAAATTGATCATTTTTAATAAGTCAGATGCCCGATTTGCTCTAACAATGAGTGGGATCTCACCTTTTAGTAATCTCTGGATGGCCACTATATCCCTGACGGTATAATCACCTGCTTCAGAATATTTACCACCCTTTAAAATTGAAGATCTTGATGTAGTAAAACGTCGTGCTAAATTAAAAGAATCTTTAAGCATCAGCATATCTGCAGCTCTAGAATCTTTGGTGCCCCCAAACTCCATAATCATAGCTATATCTTTAGCAACTGGCTCTATCTTTAATAATCCATCGGTCTTAAAAACAGACGCCATGCCTGAATAAATCCCTGAACCAGAGGCAGGCACTACAATGGCGGAAGTAATACCGCCTGAACGATTATAGGGAATCAAAACAGATGACGGATTAAAGGCATCAACGATACTAAATCCAGCCGAATATTCATCTGTTGAATCATCTCTTGTTGCTGGCTCTAATTCTATTTCTATTAGCCCTAAGGTTGAGTGAGGTGCAATTAGACCTGGGGTTATAATTTTGCTACTTGCATCGATAATAAAAGCATCAGTTGCCTCAATATCTAGGCCAACTTTAGTTATTATGCCTTGATCAATTAAAACATCAGTCTCTAGCAAAGTGCCTTGATCTGTGGCGGTCATTACAGTCGCATTTTGTATCAAGATTCTGGAATGGTTCTCCGCTTCTGCAGAAATAAAGAACAAACTAGTAATAATGAATATAGAGTTAAAATATTTCATAGTCTGTCTCCTTCAGGAATTATAATTCCTAAGTCAAAATCAGTTCTTGTAAAAGCATCAGTTGAGGCACTGTCGTATTTTATGTGTCCGTCGATAAACACTTTTTCAGCTTTAGAATAGATGCTGAAAGGATCCCCACTCCAAATGACTACATCTCCCATTTTACCAGCCTCGAGACTACCCACTTGATCAGCGATGCCTAGTGCTTTTGCAGGATTCAAAGTAATCCATTGTATGGCTCTGGCCTTATCAATATCTAACCCTGCACGATTCCCTGCTGAAAGTGCTTTTGCAGCCTCTTGATTCAGGTGTTGAATGCCTACTGCGGAATCCGAATGCACAATGGCACACCCTGTCCCGCTTAATGCTTGATCCACCATCGCCACATTCTCCCAAACCATATCAAAGGCTTCATGCTTAAATCCCCACCAATCAGCCCACATCGCCGCACACACTCCTTGCTCTGCAAGGATATCGGCAACTTTATAAGCCTCGATAGCATGATGAAATGTTGTAACTTTATAACCAAACTCTTTAGCGATATCTAACATTATTGCCATCTCTTCACCTCTGTAACAATGATTCTGAATAAGAATTTCACCTTTGAGTACGCCCACTAGAGTTTCTAGCTCAAGATCTCTAGACGGTGCATAGCCTAATTCCTTCGCGTCTTCTGACTTAGACTCATATTCTTCTAATCGATTCAGATAGGATTGAGCTTCTATCCAGGCTTTTCTATAACCTGCAACATTACCCATTCTGGTGGAAGGTTCAGACTTTCGATTCCCATAGACTCTTTTTGGATTTTCACCGCAAGCCATTTTTAAAGTGTAAGGAGCACCTGGAAACTTCATGCCTTGCACAGTAACGCTTCTAATGTTTTTTAGAGTCACTCCTCTTCCGCCAATTAAATTTGCAGAGCCTGGTAGAACATGGAATGTGGTTATACCGCCCTTAAGGGCTAGGGTGTATTGAGGGTCCTGTGTCCATACAGAATGTTCAGCCCATACATGAGGTGTAGTGGGACTAGTTGCTTCATTTCCATCGGAACTGGAACGAAGACCTGGTGCCGGGTAAACACCCATGTGAGAATGAATATCAATAATACCAGGAGTCACCCATTTACCCTCAGCGTCAATAACTTGAGCCTCACCATCGTCGATACCCTCACCCACAGCTATAATTTGATTGTTCTCAATTAATACAGAGGCTTTCTCCATAAGTAATCCGGTGCCCGTCAGAACTGTTCCATTTTTTATTATTATTTTTGAACTAGGCTCCGGAGTATAAGTCGATTGATAGGCTTGATTGAGCATCTCAGCTTCGCTTATAGCCTGTAAATTCGTTGGGATAAACAACAGATTAAGCAAACATATTGAGTAAAAAAAATGTCCTATTGGTTTCGCCATAATCACTATCCCCTCACGTTTTATATAATTTTGAATACATAGATGAATATAAATCACCCTAAAAGTCAACTGAGATAATAATAAATACTTAATCGAATTGTCAGTAAACAATGTTATAGAATATATATATGAATATTCTTCTAAAAAACCTTATTGCATGTTCAAGTTTTTTATTGATGAATCAAACTCTAGGATTAGAATTTGACGTCAGTACTGATCGTATTATAGAAGCAAATGAGAATAGCAATGAATGGCTAACACACGGGAGAACTTATAGTGAACAGCGACATAGTTCACTTAATCAAATTAACTCAGAAAACATAAAAAATCTTAACATTGAATGGTTTTATGATTTAGACAGCAGCCGTGGGCACGAAGCCACGCCTTTAGTCATTGATGGAATCATGTTTACTACTGGTGCTTGGAGTGTTGTCTATGCTAATGACGCAGTCACCGGCGAATTAAAATGGAAATACGATCCCAGAGTTCCAAGAGATAAAGCCAATTACTTATGTTGTGATGCCGTCAACCGCGGTGTAGCAGCATGGGAAGGTAAACTTTATATAGGAACACTTGATGGAAGACTAATTGCTCTAGATGCTGAAAATGGAACCGTGATTTGGGAAACAATGACGGTGGATGATACAAAAGCCTATAGCATCACTGGAGCTCCCAGAATTATCAAAGGCAAGGTCATCATAGGTAATGGAGGAGCAGAATATGGTGTTCGAGGTTATGTTAGTGCCTACGATGTTAATAGCGGTGAAATGATTTGGAGATTTTATACTGTTCCAGGAAACCCAGAAGACGGATTCGAAAATGATGCCATGAAAATGGCTGCTGAGACTTGGAAGGGATCCGAGTGGTGGAAATACGGCGGTGGAGGAACAGTTTGGGATTCTATGGCTTATGATCCAGAGCTTGATCTACTCTACATAGGCACAGGAAATGGATCCCCATGGAACTATAAAATTAGAAGTCCAGAAGGCGGAGATAATTTATTTGTATCCTCCATTGTTGCTTTAAAACCTGACTCCGGAGAATACGTTTGGCACTACCAAACCACACCAGGTGATAACTGGGACTACACAGCGACACAACATATCATTCTCGCTGACATTACTATTGATGGAGAAACTAGAAAAGTGCTTATGCAAGCACCAAAAAATGGGTTCTTTTATGTTATTGATAGAACCAATGGTGAGTTTTTATCTGCAGAAAATTATGTGAAAGTGACGTGGGCCAGTGGTGTTGACTCAGAAACAGGTAGACCATTAAAAACTGATCTGGGTGATTATGAGACAAGCTTTAAACTTGTGTTTCCAGGGGCATTAGGAGGTCATAACTGGATGCCCATGTCTTATAGTCCAGAGACAGGTTTAGTTTATATTCCAGCTCAAGAGCTTTATATGCCATTTGTAAAAGATGACAATTATAAATACGATGAGACAGGTTGGAACCTCGGAGTTGATATGACGGCTATAGCTCCACCAAAGAATCTACTTCAATTGTCATTACTTGTGAAAAGTGTGAGAGGTCGTTTAAGCGCGTGGGACCCTGTGGCACAAAAAGAAGTATGGAAACAATACTTAACCCTGCCTTGGAATGGGGGAATTTTATCGACCTCAGGAAATCTTGTATTTCAAGGAACATCTGATGGTGAACTGGTTGCTTATGACGCTAAGACAGGAGAGAGAAAATGGAGCAAAGATTTACAAACTGGAATTGTTGCTGCGCCAATCACCTACAATATCAATGGCAAACAATACGTTACTGTGGTTGCAGGCTATGGAGGAGTCTTTGCAATCCAAGCGGGTTTACCACCAAAATATTCTGGTGGACCTATCAATGCTCGGATCGTTACATTTTCATTGGATGGAGACATTCAATTGCCTGAAAGACCCACTAACATTAATATGCCCAAACCGCCTCCGCCAATAGAAGATCAAGTCAGTATCGCCAGAGGTGAAGACCTTTTTCATTGGGAATGCCATATGTGTCATGGAGCTGGAGCTATGGGAGGAGGAGTTATTGCAGATCTGAGATATATGACCGAAGAGACGCATGAGAAATTTATGGAAATTACCCTTGGCGGGCTTTACACAGAAAAAGGTATGGTTGGTTTTGCTCGACGATTAAGCGAGCAGGATGCTGAAGACATTCACGCCTATTTAATTCAAAGAGCCAATGAAACTTACTTGCTAGAAACTATCAACTCGGCTCTGAAATAACGAATTCCTCAACAACAGATCCATTAACTAAATGCTCTTGAATAACCCTCTCTAAAACCTCTGGTGTACATCGTTTATACCAGACTCCATCGGGGTAGACCACAGCAATAGGCCCTTGAGAACAAACTCTTAAACAGTTTACTTTAGAACGATATATCCCTCCTCTGTTATCAAGCCCAAGTTCACTGAGCCTAGTCTTAAGGTATTCCCATGACTCAAGGGTTTTTCTTCTAGGGGAACAATTGGCTTCTGTTTGATCCGCACATAAGAAAATATGTTTTTGCAAAACATCTATACCGAGTTCTGTCAGTTTATCTTGGAGTATTTGCTCGGGTGTTTTTTTCACTTACTTTTTGATACGGCTTGATAGGATCTGATCAAACAGTTTTCCATAAGGCGGTCTCATAAGCTTCAGCATAGCTTCTATGCGAGTCTGTTTATAGACACCTCTTGCATGAGAAAATGTCTTAAAACCTTCTATACCATGATAGTGACCCATGCCACTCGGTCCAATACCTCCAAAGGGAATATCATCCTGAACAAATTGAAAAATGACATCATTAAGAGCCATGCCACCAGAAACTGTGTTCTTAACTATAAGATCCTGCTCGTTCCTATTATCACCAAAATAATAAAGACCCAAAGGTCTATCGTGAAGATTAATATAGTCAATCACCTGGTCAATTTTTGTGTAAGTTTTTATGGGCATAATCGGGCCAAAGATTTCCTCCTGCATCACCAGCATCTCATCGTTAGGATTAATGATCATTGCCGGCATGATCTTGTTATGACTTCTATTTTCTTCAGTCTCATTAGAAGGATTTATTTCGATGACTCTTGCACCCTTTTGCTGTGCATCTTCTAGATATTTAAGCATCCGTTTATGATGACTCTCATTAACCATAGAGGTGTAGTCATCATTATCATAAATTGAAGGATACATATTATTCACAGTCTCATTGGATGCCTCAACCCATGCTTCTAACATAGTCTCATGTACAAATGTGTAGTCTGGAGCTATACAGATCTGTCCTGCATTCATTAATTTACCGTTCCAAACTCGATCAGCAACAGTATTTATGTTTACCTCAGCGCTTACAATTACAGGAGATTTTCCTCCCAATTCCAGGGTTACAGGAACAAGATTTTTAGAGGCCGCCTGCATCACTTTTTTTGCAACAGCAGACGAGCCGGTAAACAGCAGATGATCAAAAGCCAGAGCTGAAAACTCTTGGCCAACTGAAGCATCACCTGGAAAAACTTGAACTTCATCCTCATCAAAATACTTATTGATCATGGTCTTCATTAACGCTGAAGATCTTGGAGTAAACTCTGAAGGCTTGATCATAGCTCTGTTACCAGCTGCTAGAACAATCGCAAGAGGACCGTAAGTTAAATTAAACGGAAAATTCCAAGGACTAATAATACCCACAACCCCAAGAGGTTGATATTGTATGTAAGCCTTAGCACCTAGTAAATTAAAGGGAGGCGCTGCCTTTCTTGACTCATCTCTCATCCATTTTTTTAAGTTTTTCTTTATGTAATGGACCGCATCAAAGACCGCAGCAACATCAGAGAATCTTGAAATCATATGTGACCTATGACCAAAATCCTCAGAAAGAACAAC
>CAYQEV010000025.1:13165-21090 GCA_964416745.1 uncultured Woeseia sp. | reverse complement strand
AAAAGTTTAACTAATTTCTTTACACGATCACTAAGTTGGGCACCAACAGATTCCCAGTAAGCTAACCTTTCTTGATTAATATTAATGTCTTCTTCTTTATCTGTAGCTCCTGGGTTGTAGTAACCTAATCTTTCGATGTACTTTCCATCTCGTGCACTTTTACTATTTGTAGCAACTACGTGATAAAAAGGTCGCTTTTTTGAGCCGCCTCTAGATAATCTTATTTTGACCATTTTGTTTGTCCCACAATAAATTATTAGTTAATCGTATCTATGGCGCGGAATTGTACGGTAATTTTAATTATTGTTCCACATTGTTTTCTTGACAGAGTTTAATCTACTGATCAAAATGTAACTAATTGAACAATAAAGGAGTCGCTGTAATTGAGCGATGACATCCCGCTAGAACCACTATTTGTACTTCTAGCTATACTCTTAATACTGTCAGCATTCTTTGCTGCAACTGAAACTGCTCTAATGAGGGTAAATAAATACCGCATTAGACACTTGGCCAGAAAGGGCAACAAAAGTGCTGTGTTAACTGAAAAACTTCTCAAGCAACCAGAAAAATTGATTGCTTTCATCCTTTTTGGTAATAATTTAGTTAACTTTGTTGCTGCATCTATTGTAGGTGTAATCTCAATGGAAATTGGTGGCCCTACAGGAGTTGCAGTAGGAACTATTCTGTTAACTATGGTAGTACTACTCATCGCAGAATCTCCCCCAAAAACTCTAGCTGCATTATTCCCAGAAAAAATTGCACTTCCTGCCAGTCGATTATATTACCCATTAGTTAAACTTTTTAAGCCCTTATATTTTTTCATTAACTTCTTTACCAATATCATCCTCAAGATTCTAGACTCTAAGCCAGACAAAAATGATGAGAGATTGTCAATAGATCAACTAAAAACACTAATTGCTGATGGAATGACAAAAACGTCTATTGATAGACAGAAAATTATGATGGGGGTGCTCGATCTTGGAAATATTACAGTTGAAGACATTATGCTTCCTCATAATGAAATAATTGGTATAGACCTTAATAATACAAATAAAAATAATAGAATAATTATTGAGGGTAATTTTCACTCCTCTTTACCGGTTTATGAAGATGTTTTAGACAATATTAAAGGTGTTCTAAACCTAAATACTTTCTTAAAAGAAATTGACTTAAGTTCGTACGATAATCAATTGATAAAAAAATATATGAACAAACCCTATTTTATTCCTGAAAAAACATCACTAAGCCAACAATTAGTTGAGTTTAAGAATAACAATCAGAAATTAGGATTTGCTGTAGATGAATACGGCAATATTCAAGGTTTGATTACAATTGAGGATATTTTTGAAGAAATTGTTGGCGATTATCTTGAAGAAACAAAAAAACTGAATAAAGAAATAATGCCAAAAAAGGTTGATGATTATTTTATTGTTAATGCGTCGTCAAACATTCGCGTACTTAATAAGATGATGAACTGGACAATACCTATAGATGAAGCTAAAACAATAAACGGGGCAATTCTAGAAAACCTAGGCTATATTCCAGAAGTTGATGCTGAATTTACTCTAGGTAATTACTTAATTTGCATTATCAGCACAAAAGAAAATGCAATAGAAACTATTAAGATTAAAGATATGAAGGGTGATTATCAGCTTAAAGTTGTTTCTTAAAGTTGCTCGTATTCAGGAACCCAGTTTTCAAATTTAGTGTATCTACCTAAAAAGGTAAGATTAAATTCACCAATATCCCCGTTCCTTTGTTTTGCAATATCAATTAAAGCTACGCCTTTTTTATCGGTTTCTTTATCGTAGACCTCTTCCCTATATATGAATGCTATTAAATCTGCATCCTGCTCAATAGCTCCTGAATCTCTTAAATCTGACATTTGAGGTCGTTTATCTGTTCTTTGTTCCACACTCCTATTAAGTTGCGAAAGTGCGATAACCGGGATATTAAGCTCTCTTGCTAAAGCTTTAAGATTTCTAGATATTTCTGAGATCTCAACGGCTCTATTTTCATTACTACCAGGTACTGACATAAGTTGAAGATAGTCAACAACGATTAATTCTAATCCTTTTTCTCTTTGAATCCTTCTGGCTCTTGCACGAAGCTCAATTGGTGTTAGTGAAGGAGTGTCATCAATATAAATAGGTGCATTCTTAATTTGTTGAATAGCACCGTCGATTCTATTCCAATCTTTTTCTTCTAATTTTCCTGTTTTTATAGAATGAGCGTTCACTCTACCAAGTGAAGAAATCATCCTTTGAGCTAATGCACTGGCTGACATCTCCATGCTAAATATGGCAACTGGATTATCATCTGCAAGTGCAGTGTGTTCAGCAATATTCAGTGCAAAAGCTGTTTTACCCATAGATGGTCTCCCTGCAATGATAATTAATTCACCCCTTTGGAGACCAGCGGTTATGTTATCAAGTTCTCTAAATCCAGATGAAACACCTGTAATTTCACCTCCACCTTGAGATCTTTTATCTAACTCATCATAAGTTTGTTTAACTAAGTCACTCATCTCTGAAAAAGCAACATTTCTACTGCCCCTTTCAGCAATTTCAAAGATATTTGACTCAGCTAAATCTACTAATTCTGAAGGCGAACGACCTTCAGGTTTATAAGCACTCTGTGCAATATCGGTACTAATTTGAATTAATTCTCTGAGTAAAGCTTTTTCTCTTATGATTCTTGCATATTCAATTATATTTGAGCTACCTGCAGTGTTTTCAACAACATCGCTAAGATAATTTATTGAAGACTTTTCTGCAAAATCACTGCCTGAATCTAAGTAATCTGACACTGTTAATAAATCAGCGACCTTTGATTGTTCTTTGAGTAGTTGTATTGTTGTAAAAACTTGTTTGTTTTCTGGATGGTAAAAATCTCTATCTGAGAGAATATCGGCAATTTTATCGTAGGCTTGATTATCTGGATCCAGCAACAAACCACCAATTAATGCTGCTTCAGCATCAGAGGAATGAGGTGGTAACGATAATTGACCTAGGGACTCTATTTTTTGTTTTGATTCAGCTGCCTTTGCCATTTATTCGGATTCTTCGATGATTTCATTTTCTTTAGTAGGATCATCGATATTATCGTCTTCTTCTTCAGAATCCAAAGTATTTTTTATAGCAACTTCACCGCCAACAACTTGAACTCTAATTTTAACCTGTATTTCACCATGAAAGATTAAATTTACCTCATGATCACCAATAGTTTTTATTGGTCCATCAGGTAAATCGATTAAGCTTCTCTCTAGCTCAAAGCCCTTTTCTTTAGCGGCATTTACTATATCTATAGTGCCTATTGAGCCGTACAAGTTTCCTTCTTCAGTAACGTTTGCTTCAATCGTTAATGACAGATTCTCATATTTAGAAGCCAGCTCTTTAGTGACTATTAATTCTTCTTCCTGTTTGCGCTTGAGTTCTTCTTTTTGTTGCTCTAATAACTTAAGATTTTCTTTTGTGGCAAATGCAGCTTTACCGTTTGGTACCAAATAATTTCTAGCATAACCAGGTTTAACTGAGACAACATCACCAAGAGTACCAAGGTTGTTTATATCTTCTTTTAATATAACTTCCATTTGATTCCTTTTTAAGAGTGTTGGTCTGTGTAGGGCAATAAGGCTAAGTGTCTTGCTCTTTTTATAGCGATAGCCAGTTGCTTTTGATAATGATTCTTTGTGCCTGTAATTCTACTTGGAATGATTTTTCCAGTTTCAGTTATATATTTCTTCAGAGTATCTATATCTTTATAGTCGATTTGGTCGACACCCTCAGCAGTAAATTTACAATACTTATTCTTATTGCGATTTATATTCTTCTTGCGTTTAAAACCCTTTTTTTTATTCTTTATTCTTTTCATCTTCTTCTTCCACTTTTTCTTCTTTTATATTTTCATCTTCACCGTTTCCAGAAGATTCTTCCTTATTTTCTTCTTCTTTAGATTCTTTTGTCTCTATTGGCTGATCATCAACAGTCTCAGCTTTTTTCTCCTCAGGCTCTTTACTTTTTTTATCAACAGTTTCTTTCTTCTTATAATCACTGTCTTTGTTATTTGAGAGAAATAACTTTGATGGTTCAGTCTCAGCTTTTTTTGTTTTAACTAAAAGATGCCTAATTATCGAGTCATTAAATTTAAATGATGACTCCAACTCATTAATAACTTTATCATCACACTCGATGTTCATAATAACATAGTGTGCTTTATGCATATTTTCGATTGTATAAGCTAACTGGAGTCGTCCAATGTTCTCTGAACGGTGAATTATTCCATTATTTTTTTTCACTGTATCCTGATAACGATTGATCATTTCAGGTACTTGGTCACTCTGATCTGGATGCACCAGCAGAACTAATTCATAATGTCTCATGTCTTCCCTTTTGGTTTAAGCTACCTCATATATAAATAAGTGCAGCAAGGTTATTAATTTAGACTGGCGATCCTACTAGAATTAAGATAAATATTCAAACTAAAAAGAATCTCTTTGTCTAAGTACTTCATATAGTACAACACCACAAGCAACTGAAACATTTAGACTCTCTACTTGTCCCTTCATTGGTATTCTGATTGTATGATCGCATTTCTTTGCTGTTAGATCTCTCATCCCTTTTCCTTCTGAACCAATAACTATGACTGTGCTACTTTCATAATCAATCTCTGTATAGTCTTTATTTGCTGTATCCGATGAGCCATAAATCCAGAATCCATTTTTCTTAAGCTTACCTATAAATTGGGCGATATTAGAAACAATTGCAGTATTAGTTAACTCAAAGGCTCCTGATGAGACTTTACTAATAACAGGACTGTTTAGTGAAATTCTATTTTTAGAAACAACTACCATATCAACACCGACCGCATTCGCCGTTCTATAGCATGCTCCAATGTTTCTTGGATCATCTAGATCATCTAGAATAAGCACTAAAGGTGATTCAATATTCTTCAAATAATGAAGAGCAGTTTTCGCATCAAAATAATCTTTTTGTATTAGGGTCGCTGCTATACCTTGGTTCTTAGATGTTGATAATAGGTTTTGAAGAAACTCTTTTGTGACCTCTTCTGAAAGGATATTTTTCTTATTTGATTGCCTTATAATCGATTTAACTCTATTGTTTTTCTGATTTTCTACGAAGAATATTTTTACTATCCTTTCTGATTCATACTCAAGAGCTTCAGCAACTGAATTAATTCCATAAATAAAAGATTCTTTACTCATTAATTAAAAAATTTCGTCTAAAACAATTATATTTTTTCTATCTGGTCCAGTAGAAACTAAAGCGACTTTAGTTGAAAGCAGTGATTCTATGGAAGAAATAAATTGCCTAGCTTGTTTAGGGAGTTGATCAATAGTCGTCACTCCAGATGTTGTTTCTTTCCATCCCTCAAATTTTTTATAAATTGGTTTACAGTTAATTAAATGTTCTTTGTTAATGTTTGGCATTGTTGAATATCTTTCTCCCGATATTTCATATTCTACAGCTACATGCACTTCATCTAATCCATCTAGGACATCTAATTTAGTCAGACATAAGTGTGATATAGAGTTATTAATTATGGCTTTTCTTAAAGCAACTATATCTAACCACCCACATCGTCTAGGACGCCCTGTGGTAGCACCAAACTCAACACCTACATCAGCAAGATGTTTACCATTATTATCATTCAACTCAGTGGGAAATGGGCCTGATCCCACTCGTGTTGTGTAAGCCTTAGTTATGCCTAAGATCTTATTAAATGCACCTGGGCCAATTCCAGTTCCCGTTGAAGCAGCACCTGCGACTGTATTTGATGAAGTCACATATGGATAGGTTCCATGATCAATATCAAGCATACTGCCTTGTGCGCCTTCAAATAAAACATTGGATTTATTTTTAAGCATGGTATTAATTACATTTGTAGTATCAGCAACAAAAGGCTTGATAGTATCAGCAAATGACAACCATAAATCTTCAACTTTCTCAGGGTCTTCTGTCTTTTCCTGATATAGATTTTCCAGAATAAAATTATGATAGGACATAAGATTACTAAGTTTTTGTTTAAATATCACTGGATCTAATAAATCCATAAGATGCACAGCTCTTCTTGCTACTTTGTCTTCATAGGCTGGTCCTATCCCTCTTCCTGTGGTTCCTATGGCTTTTTTGCCTAGTGCGTTTTCTCTAGCCTCATCTAATAAAATATGGGTGGGAAGTATTAATGGACATTGAGAACTAATTAAAAGTTTATTTTCTATATTAATATTTTTTGTTTGAAGTGATTTAATTTCTTCTAAAAGAGTTGGAATATGAAGGACAACCCCATTACCAATAATACATTTTGCATCATTAAATATTCCTGAAGGTATTAAATGGAGTACAGTTTTCTGGCCATTGATAACTAAAGTATGTCCTGCATTATGACCACCTTGAAAACGAACGACCGCTTCAGCTTGGTTAGTCAGTAAATCAATAACCTTGCCTTTACCTTCATCACCCCACTGAGCACCTACAACAATTAATGAACTACTCACTTTTACTTTTCTCTTAAACGAAGTTGATAATTATTACACCTAAAATAATTAGGAATAGCCCCATAATTCTAATGCTGCTTTCACTAATCTCTAGCATTTGCAGGAGCGTACGTTTATATAAACTTGGAGATATAAAAGGTATCAACCCTTCAAAGATAAGTACAAGACTAATGGCAATAAATAATTCCTTAAAACCCATTAGTTAGTTCTTATTATTCTTCTGGTTTCTGGTTATTTAAGTATTTAAAGAAATCTCCCTTACCATCCAATACCAATATATCATTCCCAGTACCTATAGAGTTTTTGTAAGCCTGAATGCTTCTATAAAATGAATAGAATTCTTGGTCTTCATTATAGGCAGTGGCATAGATATTAGCTGATTTAGCATCGCCATCACCTCTAAGTTTCTGAGAATCCCTATAAGCATTAGCTAGAATAACTGTTCTTTCTCTGTCTGCTCCTGCTCGTATTTTAGTAGCTGATTCACTGCCCTCTGCTCTTAATTCTGAAGCGATTCTAGCTCTTTCTTGTCTCATTCTATTATAGACTGATTCGCTAACCTCATCTGAAAGTTCAATTCTCTTAACGCGAACATCAATTAGGTTAATACCAAGATTTTTTGCATTCATTGCTGCATCGTTTAGCATTTCAGACATTATCTCTCTTCTTTCTTTAGAGACCACTTCAACAACAGTCCTTTTAGCAAATTCTGATCTAATTCCGTCCTTAACAGTTTCAAGCAAACGTTGAGATGCTACGAGTTCATCACCGCCTGTAGATCGGTAATAATCTTGTGTGTTATCAATTTTCCACTTAATAAAAAAATCAACATAAAGATTTTTCTTCTCATAGGTTAAGAATAATTCTTGTGGATTATTAATTGTTAAAATTTGTTTTGAATATTTCTGCACATTATTAACAAAAGGAACTTTGAAATGTAGTCCAGGCTCATAATCTGTTTGAATAATCTCACCAAACCTAAACTTAAGTGCATGTTCTCTTTCATCTACAGTGAATAAACTATTAGAAATAATGAGAACGATGAAAACAATCACGAACATAAATATATTTTTCATTATCTTACCCTCCTCATCCTTGGATCTTGATTTTGATTGGTTTGCGAAGATGGTGTGTCAATTGATTGGTTTGGAGCAAGTGCTCTATTGGATTGTTGTGATTTATTTTGTTCCAATAATTTATCAATAGGTAAGTAAATTAAATTTCCACTGCCATCTGAATCCATCAATACTTTATTAGAATTTCGATACACACTTTCAATTGCCTCAATATATAAACGATCTCGTGTAACTTTAGGTGCTAACTGATACTCGAAAAGTAATTTACTGAATCGATCAGCATCACCTTCAGCATCAGCAACGACCATTTCTTTATAAGCTTCTGCTTCTTG
>CAYQEV010000025.1:0-13065 GCA_964416745.1 uncultured Woeseia sp. | reverse complement strand
CAGCATCACCTTCAGCATCAGCAACGACCATTTCTTTATAAGCTTCTGCTTCTTGTAGCATCTTTGCTGCTTCACCTCTAGCTTTAGGAACGACATCATTAGCATAGGCTTCTGCCTCAAACGAAAATCTCTCCTTATCCTCTCTAGCCTTAATGGCGTCTTGCACTGCAGTTTCAACTTGTAAAGGGAAATTGGCGTCTTGTAAATTAACTTTAGTTATGACAATACCTGTCCCATAATCGTCGAGTGTTCTTTGAATAAGATCTTGAGTTTGTATTGCAATCTCGCTTCTACCATCAGTTAAAATGAAGTCCAATTTAGTTTTACCCGCAACTTCACGGATTGCGCTTTCACTAACTTCACTAAGCGTTTCTTCTGCATCTCGTACATTAAATAGAAAATCTACAGGATTAGTTTTTCTGTATTGAACCACTAAATCAACTACGATGATATTCTCATCTGATGTCAGCATTGTGGTTTGTTGTTTGAATCGATTAACAACGTTTACATTGACCACTTCAACTGAATCAACAGGCCATGGCACACGCCACTTCAATCCTGGTGTTGTTGTTTGATGATACTCACCGAATCTTAAGACCACTCCTCTTTCAGAATCATCAATTTGATATAACCCTGTCAGAACCCAGAGGATTAAAGCCATCCCTATTAGCAGATATGTCGATGGTCCTTTTCTTGTATTTCGGCCACCAGATTTACCACCGCCACCAAATAATTGGTTAAATCGCTTTTGCCATTCATCAACAATCTGATCTAAATCAGGTGGTTGATTTTGTTTTGACTCCCAGGGAGATTTACCATTTCCTTGATCATTGAACGCCATAATTTCTAATAACTCCTAATTAAATTTATATTCTTTTGAAGAGTTCGTTAGTTTACTCTCAATAGCTTTGATTTTTTTATTTTTTTTCAATTTTAAAAGATTTCTCTCGTCAATCTCAATTGCTAATTCTAATGTATTTTCACTAATAAGGCACTCTTGTATGACATTAGCAACAGAATATATTTGTGCTCTTATCTTTGACTCATTGACATTAATTCTCAGTATGCACTTTATTGGCTGTGGATTAATCATCAAAGCAATTGATTCTATCAACTTATCGGTACCTGTGCCTTCTTTTGCTGAGACCTCTATATGTTGATGTGTGTTTAGTAAGTCAAGGCCTTTTTTGACTAGGTCAATTTTGTTATAAGCATATATGGTGGGTATTTGATCAGCTTTTATCTGTTTTAATATAGTTTCAACTGATTGTTTATTCTGATGCATAAAACGATCACTAGAATCAAGTACATGAATTAAAAGATCAGCATTAGAAACCTCCTCTAAGGTAGACAAAAAAGCATCTATTAATTCGGGTGGCAATTCCCTAATAAATCCTACTGTATCACTTATCACCACTCGCCTATTATTTGAAATATTAATGGGTCTAAAAATGGGATCCAAAGTAGCAAACAATTTATCAGCTACAAAAGTATTAGAGTCACTTAAAGAATTGAATAATGTTGATTTACCAGCGTTAGTGTACCCAACTAAAGCAACATTCTTCATAACTTTGTTTCTAGATTTTCTGTTTGTTTTTCTTTGCGTATGAATTTTTTTTAGTTTTAGTTCTATAGAACTTATTCTCTTTTGCAATAACCTTCTATCAGTCTCTAACTGTTTTTCACCAGGGCCTCTTAATCCAATCCCTCCTTTTTGTCTTTCAAGATGTGTCCAACCTCTAACTAGTCGTGTTGATAAATGTTTTAATTGAGCTAGCTCAACTTGCAACTTACCACTATTTGTTTGTGCTCGTTTGGCAAAGATATCTAATATTAAGCGAGTTCGATCAATTACTGGATGTTTAAAAAATTTTTCTAAATTACGCTCCTGGGATGCAATTAGATCTTTATTGAATATAATAAGATCGATATCAGTTGACTCGATATCTTTCTTAATTGACTGTAATTTACCCTTACCTATAAGAGTATTTCTATTGAATTGCTTGATGTTTACATAAGTGATTCCACTGATGATTGTGCCTGCGGATAATGTCAATGAGATAAACTCTTCATTATCATTCTCAACTGATCCCTTTGGTGAATTAATAATTACCAAATATGATTTAATTTCTCTATGATTTGTCTTCAAGTTTTAGCCCTATAATTTAAATTCCTGAAAGATTAGATCCTGTATTTTCTGATTTAAGTTTTTTTCAAAAATATCATAACTATGGTGACTTTTTAAAGAACGTAACCAAGTTATCTGACGTTTTGCTAATCTTCTTGTAGCCATTGTTGCATTTTGTTCTGCTATTTCTAACGTTGTTTTATTGTTTATATAAGCACATATCTCCCTGTATCCAATTGATTTCATTGAATTATTAGAAGAACTTAAATTAGTTGATGCAAGCAGACTTTTGACTTCATCTACCAAACCATCACTCAACATTTTACTAAATCTTGAGTTGATTCTTTGATAAAGACGATCACGATTAGTTGGAAATAAACTGATGTTAAAAAAATTATAATTTTCATTGTTGTCTTGATCATTAAAGAACTCACTTAAAGGTTTACCAGTTAATTCAAATACCTCTAATGCTCTTTGAATCCTTTGTTTATCATTGGGTTTAATTTTAGTTGCACTTATTGGATCAATTTCTGAGAGTTTTTTATGTAACTTTGGCCAGCCAATCTCTTCAGCCTGATGTTCTATTTTTTTTCTTATTTCATCATCAGAAGAAGGTAAATTGCTCAAACCTTTTGATAAAATGTTGTAATACATCATAGTGCCTCCAACAAGAATCGGAATTTTTTTATTCTCAGTAATGATTCGTATAGCTTTATTAACATCTTTAAAAAACTTACCTAATGAATAATTATTATCTGGATCAGATATATTGATTAAGTGATGTGGGTATTGATCTAAAATTTGTTGATCGGGTTTTGCTGAACCAATATTAAGTCCCCTGTAAACCATGACTGAGTCAACACTTACTATTTCGAGTGGAAGTTCTTTAATGAGTGAAATTGCTAAATCAGTTTTTCCAGAAGCTGTGGGACCTCTTAATGTAATTACTGTTTGTGACATTAATTCTGGATCATTTAAAATGAGGAATTACCTTTTCACCTATAAGATCTAAGGCATGCATAGGGTCATCATGTAATCTCAAAGAAAGTTGAGTCTGCCCTGCGGCTTCAAAAGCCTTAAAACGTTCTATTTCTTTGTCAATATCTTCTATACCACCTGTTGATGTGAATACTTCACAAAGATGATTTGCCAAATCAATAGGTATATTTTTTATATTTCCAGAGCGATCAAAATAAGCATCAACAAAAGATTCAAAGTTCTCTCTGATTAATTGACACTCTTCAGGCTTAAAATAATTTTCTAAGAGTTCTAATTCCAGCTTTCTAGCTCTCCAAGCTAATTCCCTTCTTGATTCTCTATAAGCTTCCTCTTTGTCATTTTTTATATGCCAAGCCCAAAAACTATTAATCTCAACTTTCTGCTCAGTATTGATTCTTTTAGTAATCCCAGTCTTTATATTATCAATTGCTGAAAATATAATTTCTGGTGGTGTGGCACCAATATATACACCATCAGCAACTCGTCCTTCCATTCTCATCATCATATGTTTATAAGCAGTTCCATATACCATAGGTCTGGATGATTTAGCCCATGAATAATCACAAGGTAAATTGACTGAAAAATGTTCACCATTATATGGATCCGAGAGTTGATTTTTAGTAGCTTGAATAATTATCTCTAAAGCTTCTCTAACAGCTAAAACAATTTTTTTTGGGGTCTCTAAAGCCATTGCGGTGATATTACCTTCGCCTGCTCCAACCGCAACCTGAGCTCTTCCATTACTCATTTCATTCAGACTTATTAATGAATTAGCTATCTTGAGGGGGTGCATCTCAAAAGGACTCACTGCGAGTGGGCCAAATTTGAGTTCTTTGGTTGACTCAGACAAGGGCACTAAACTCAGAAAAGGATCCCAGTGGGAAAAATAATTTGAGGTCCATAATGCATTCACACCATACTCTTCAGCTTTAACGCCGAGTTCTTTTATTTGGCCAGGATCAAGGTCAGGCTCGAGAATAATATCTATATGCATTTATTTTGATAATTGTTGTTTTGCATCTGAAGAGTAGGATTTAATTCCTTTCACAATTGCTTTAGCTATCTTATCTTGGTTTTTTGGGTTAACAAGAAATGCTTCATCGTTTTTGTTAGAAAGATAACTGGTTTCTATTAGAACTGATGCAATTTCAGTTGACTTAAGAACTGCAAAAGCTGCCTCTCTAGGAGATAGTTTTCTTAACCTGACATCTTTTTTCATTGCATTAAGTATATGACTACCGATCTCAATACTCTGGTCATGTGTATCAACCTGATGTGTTTTAAGATTAGAGATTGATCTTTTTGAAACTCCTGATTTAAGTTTGATATTTGTTTTAGTTTTGGGTCGATACATAATCTTGTAGGCACTTCCCTTAGAAACTTTTCTAGAATCAGGTAAAGCATAAAGTGTCGCACCTCTAATTGAAGAATCTGTAAATGCATCAGCATGAATTGAAATTAATAAATCTGCTTTACCCTTTTTTGCTCGACTTATACGTTCATTCAATGACTCAAGTTGAGCACAATTCTTTTTGCCTCCTGGACAGGGAAAACTATCATCAGTTCTAGTTAGAAAGGCTTTCATATTTTTCTCTGAATCAATAAGTTTCTTTAAACGTTTTGAAATTTTTAAAACTAGATCTTTTTCGATAACCTTAGAGCCCCTTGCTCCAGGATCCTTTCCTCCATGTCCTGGATCTATTGCTACTATAAATTCATTACGATTTACTGATGATGCCAAAAGCTTTCTACTGCCCTCATAACCCTTCTTTAGATCAACAACAACTCTGAAGTTCTTATTAGACCCTTTAGGAATCTTTTCTACCTTATAAAAAACGATCTCCGTGGTCTCAATTACAATTCTTGATTTATTTCTACTATTCCTTGCTAACCTGATCTGCTTAATTAACCCCTTACTTCCATATGATGATTTTAGGCTTGGACTAATTTCTGTATTATATAAATCAATGACTAATCGGTTAGGCCTATTAAGGGTAAAAATTTTATAATTAACTGAATCTGTTAAATCGAAAACCAATCTAGTTTCTAAGGATTGCTTACTAGTCCTGATGTTTTCCAATAAAGCTTTTGCATCAGCTATATTGGCTAATAAGATCATAATCAAACTGGGGACTATAATTTTTAAATAGTTTTTAATACTTATCCTTTAAATAGTTTTGAGTCTACTCTAACCAATTATTAACAGCATTTCCTAGTTTATTGGTTTCATCCTTTAACCCTATTTGTCTTTCATCTTTAATTTTGGTGATCTTGAAACTAATCTCTATATCGGGTGATAAAATTAGATTATGGCCGTTTTCAGGCCATTCAATGATCATAATTGATGGTTTGTTATAATTCGGCTCTTCATGAAGCTCAAGTTCTATTATCTCTTCTGCTCTTTCAAGTCGATATAAATCAATATGCAATATTAAAAATAATTCTGTTTCAATCCTTTCGACCAAACTAAATGTTGGACTTGTCACTAGACCGTCAAACCCTAACCCTCTTACTAAACCTTTAGTGAAAGTGGTTTTTCCTGATCCCAAGTCTCCTGACAGGTATATCACCAAATTTTGTTCGACTGATTTAGCTAATTGATCACCTGACTTGTAAGCCAAATTAATCATTTCATTTTCATTTCTGATAATCATGGGTTAAGGAGATCTTTTAATTCAACAAATAAATCTGTTGCTATGATTCCTCTTTCACCAGATTCAGCAGCTCTGTCTCCAGCAGTTGAATGGATCAAGGCAGCCACTGATGTTAACAGATGTAAATCTTGGTCTCTAAATTGAGCATACAATCCTGATATTATACCGGTCAATAAATCTCCCATTCCAGCTGTAGACATACCGGGATTGCCAGCTGAGATGATATGGGGAATTTTTTCTTTGTGACCAACTAAGGTATTTTGCCCCTTAAGTAAAACAACTCCCCCAAAACCATCATAAAGGCTTTTAAGACTCTTTAATCGATCACTCTGTATTTCAGCATTAGAACAAACCAAAAGCCTCGCTGCTTCCCCAGGATGAGGGGTCAAAACCCAGTCCTCCCTGTGCTGAGGATTCTTAGCTAATATATTTAAAGCATCGGCATCTAAAATAAGAGGTTTGTTTGATTCTAAAACAGCTTCATATAAACCCATAGCCCATTGATCCAGGCCTAGTCCAGGCCCTATAGCTATGACATCAACACTATCAATAATATGCGGAAGATTTTTGTGATCACTCTCTAGTGCATGCGCCATGATTTCGGGTCTTATTTTTAGAATAGTTTGTGCATTTTCATTTCTTGTAATAACACTCACTAGACCCGCACCAGTTCTTAGTGCAGCTTCAGCGGTTATTCTTACTGCTCCTCCCATTCCATGGTTACCGCCTACCACAAGAACATGGCCAAAGTTTCCTTTGTGTGAATCTTTATTTCTCTGACGTAAAATCTGACTTAAATGAGAGTTATTAGTCTCTTCAAGTATTGGTTGTGCTTTCTCAAAACAAACTTCTGGTATGTCTAAATTTGAAAACTTTATTCTTTTATTTACCTTGGGACCGTCATTAATGTATAAACCTATCTTTTTACCAACAAAAGTGGTGGTAAGATCTGCTCTCACAGCGATGCCCATTATTTTTCCATTTTCTCCCGATAAACCAGAAGGAATATCTAAAGATAAAACAGGTGTTGAATTTTGGTTAATTAATTCAATCGCTTTTAGAAAGATGCCTTTTACTGATCGATTAATCCCAATGCCAAAAATACCATCAACAATCAAGTCACAATTGATATCAATATTTTCATTCCATCGGATTAATTTACCTTCTTTTGATTGATACCTTTGATAAGCTAAATAAGCATCGCCTTTTAAGGTCTTTGGATCAGAAAGATAAATCACACTGGTAGTAATCCCATGATCAATCGCATAACATCCAAATAAATAAGCATCTCCAGCATTATTACCACTTCCACAAAAGATCTGAATTGAATCAAAATTTGGAAAGCATTCTTCTGAACTCTCAAATGCATAGGCTGCTGCCTTCTCCATTAACTCTATACCGGGCATACTGAATTCATGAATAGCTCTATAATCAACTTTAGCGACAGTTGATGGACCATAGATATATTGTTCAGAAATACTCATGATAAATATTATACTGATCTTATAGTCAAAAGACTTATCGATAAAAATGGATAATCTTAATCAATTAAAAACTTTAATCACGCAATGGTCTATTGAACTAGGATTTGATGACATTGGTATAAGTGATATCAATATTCAAGAAGATGAACATCATCTTAATGACTGGTTAAAGAATAAATATCATGGCTCGATGTTTTATATGGAAAAACATGGAAATAAAAGATCTAGGCCTGACCTTTTAGTTAACGGAACACTCCGTGTTATTTCACTAAAGGTTCATTATTATTCAAGACAGAAAGATCAAGCAATAAAGGACATAAAAAACACTAATGAGGCTTATATTGCTAATTATGCTCTGGGCCGTGATTACCACAAAACAATTAAGAATAAACTCAGAGCATTGGTCTCAAGAATACAAAAATATTCAAAAATACAAGGCCAGAATTTCTTCGTTGATTCAGCCCCCGTTTTAGAAAGAGCCTTTGCTAGAGATGCAGGCTTAGGGTGGATAGGAAAACATACCAATCTAATACATAAAAACCATGGTTCTTGGTTTTTTCTTGCAGAGATTTTTACTGATCTACCATTACCCATTGACATTCCTTCAGTAAATCATTGTGGCTCTTGTGATGAGTGTATAAAAGTATGTCCAACTCAGGCGATTGTTGCACCCTATCAATTGGATGCGAGACGTTGCATTTCTTATTTAACAATTGAAAATAAAGATGCGATTCCTGTGAACATGAGGAAATCAATCGGTAATAGAATTTTTGGTTGTGATGATTGTCAAATATTCTGCCCCTGGAATAAATTTGCAAAACAATCTGTTGAGAAAGACTTTTTACCCAAAGAAAACCTTATCAATCAATCGTTAGAAAATTTGTTTAAGTGGTCTAAATCAGAATGGGACAACAATACAAAAGGTAGTGCTATCAGGAGAGCTGGGTATTTCGGCTGGCTAAGAAACATAGCTGTATCATTAGGTAATTCTGAAAAAAAAGAATCGACTAAAAACCTTTTAATCTCAAGACTTAATAACACTTCAGACATGGTCAGAGAACACATTGAATGGGCAATTGAGGAACAAAATCAGCCTTAAGTTAAAACGCTAGTGGTGTTATTGAAAAAGTGTTTCCCGTATTTAACGGATACCAATTCAGTGAATAACATATGAAAATGATTTTCATTATGAATAGGATCAATACTTTCAGCATTAACCACAAGCACAGGAGCACTATCATAGTAATAAAAAAACTTAGCGTAAGAGTCTGCTAGCTTTTCTAAATAATCTTTATCTATAGAACCATCCACGGAGGGTGATCTCATTTTAATTCTAGTCATTAAAACATCAACGGGTGCTTGCAAATAAATAACTAAGTCAGGTTCAGGTGGTTTAATACTAAGAGAACTTTTAACTTTCTGAAATAATTCAATTTCTTCTTGTGTTAAATTTAACTCAGTAAAAATAATATCTTTATCAAATAAAAAGTCAGTAATACTCTGCTTAGTAAATAGCTCTTCTTGATTGATGCTTTCTAACAGCTTTGATCTCTGAAATAAAAAAGACAACTCAGTGGGTAATGCATTAGATCTGGGGTCTTTATAAAAATTTTCTAAAAAAGGGTTCTTCTCTGGCTCTTCAAGAATAAGTTTACCATCAACATGCTCAGCAATACGTTTAGCTAAACTGGTTTTACCTGAACCTACAGGTCCTTCCACTACAATATATTTAGATTCAAGTTGTAAAGGTATTGACTCAATCATGAACTATATAGTAACAAAAAAATCTTAATTCTTTGGTTGATAGATTTGGACATTGATTAATTATTATGTTCAAACAAAGATTGATTCTTTTTTGGTATTTCTATTCCAAAATGACGATAAGCTTTCTCTGAAGCCACTCTTCCTCTAGAGGTTCTTATGATAAATCCACTCTGGATAAGAAATGGTTCGATTATGTCTTCTACGGTTCCTTTCTCTTCCCCTATAGCTGAAGAAATAGTGTCAATTCCAACTGGTCCTCCATTATATTTTTCTATTACAGTGAGTAAAAACTTTCTATCGAACACATCAAAGCCATTATTATCAACATCCATAAGATCCATTGCCTTAATGACTACTTCCTTTTGAATCTTGCCTTCTGCTTTTACCTCTGAAAAGTCTCTGACTCTTCTGAGTAAGCGATTGACTATCCTTGGAGTACCTCTTGCTCTTGAAGCAATTTCATGTGCACCTTCTTCATCAATGGATACCCCTAGAATGCCAGCTGAACGGATCACTATTTTTGTTAACTCATCCGTGTTGTAGAATTCTAACCGCTGAGAGATACCAAAACGATCCCTTAATGGTGAAGTAAGAAGGCCTGCCCTTGTTGTTGCTCCTATCATAGTAAAAGAAGTCAAATCCAATCTAATTGATCTTGCTGAAGGGCCCTCACCTATAACTAAATCCAATTGATAATCTTCCAAAGCTGGATACAGAATTTCTTCAACCACTGAGCTTAACCGATGGATCTCATCCACAAATAGCACATCTCTTTCTTCTAAATTAGTTAAAATAGCCGCTAAATCACCAGGTTTTTCAATTGCTGGTCCTGATGTGTGTTTTAAATTAACACCTAATTCGTTAGCAATAACATGAGCGAGTGTTGTTTTACCTAATCCCGGTGGTCCAAAAATTAAAACATGATCGAGTGATTCTTGACGGTTCTTTGCAGCTTCAATAAATATTTCCATTTGCTGCTTAACAGGTTGTTGACCAACGTATTCTGATAAATACTTTGGGCGTAGCATTCTGTCGATAGACTCTTCTGCTTCATGGATATCAGGCTCAATTAGATTTTCATCATTGCTCATTATTATTTACCTATTCAATGATTTAAGAGCTTGCCTTAATAATTCTTCAACTGATAATCCATTAGTATCAATATTATCCAGAATTTTTTTGGCTTCACTGTTTTTATAACCTAAGTTCACAAGTGCGTTTCTTGCCTCTACAGCGATGCTAGTTTCAGAAGTTGTACTGGGAGAAGACTCAAGATTATCTGTTATCCCATCTATTCTATCTTTCATTTCGACAATTAATCTCTCTGCTGTCTTTTTCCCAATCCCTGGAAGATGAACTAAGGTGTCAATATCTTCATTGATCACAGACTGAACGAAACCATTAACATTAATTCCAGACAAGATCGTTAAAGCCATTTTTGCCCCTACCCCACTAATTTTAATAAGTGTTCTGAATAAATTCCTTTCCTCTTCTGTCGCAAAGCCATAGAGGGTATGCTGATCCTCTCTTACAATTAAGTGGGTTAATAAATAAGCTGACTCACCCTTTTTAGGTAACTGGAAACTTGTAGATAAAGGAACATTTATTTCATAGCCTACACCATTAACTTCTAGTAACAGTAATGACGGTTTTTTTTCCTTTATTAGACCAATCAATGATCCGATCATTTAACTTTTTCCTTAATCATAGTATTTATAGGATGGCTATGAGCATGACATATTGCGATCGCTAGTGCATCAGATTCATCCAACTTTAATTCTTGATTCTTAATTGCAAGAATCAGTTTAACCATATCTTGCACTTGCCCTTTCTCAGCTGCTCCTGTTCCAACAACTGCAAGTTTTACTTCTCTGGCTGAATATTCAAAAACTGAAACACCTTTTTTAAAGGTGCCACAAATAGCAGCAGATTTGGCTTGGCCAAGTTTTAATGCGCTATCCGCATTGCGATGCATAAACACATTTTCGATAGCAACCTCATCTGGACAATGTTGATCCATTAATTTCTCAATCTCATTAAAAATAATCATTAATCGTTTTATAAAAGTTTTTTCTTTTGTTCGAATAATGCCAGAGTCAATAAATTTTAGTTTGTTACCTAATAACTCTACAACTCCGTATCCGGTGATTCTTGATCCTGGGTCAATGCCTAAAACCTTCATTAAGAGTAATCGTCCATTTAGTTAATATTTCTGAGGATATCCTCAGGTACCTCAGCATTAGAATGAACTGACTGCACATCATCAAGATCTTCTAACATATCTAATAACTTAAACAATGATTCTGAATTGCTCTTATCGATAAGAACTTCGTTAGATGCCTTCATTGTAATTTCACTAATATTAAAAAGAATATCTTTATTATTTAGTGCGTCCTTAACATCCATAAAAGCAGAGGGGCTTGTTACAATATCAATAGAATCATCATCGTTAATGTCAATGTCCTCTGCACCGGTTTCTATGGCAATTTCCATAATATTATCAGGGTCTTTAACCTTACTAAGACTCAATAATCCAATTTGCTGAAAAATATACGCAACAGAACCTTCGGTGCCAAGTTTGCCTCCAAATTTTGTTAAAGCATGCCTGACTTCTGCAACAGTTCTATTTCTGTTGTCAGTTAAACACTCGATGAGAATAGCAACGCCTCCAGGCCCATAACCTTCATAAGTTACCTCTTCAAGGTTAGATCCCTCGTCGCCGCCTGAACCTTTGACAATTGCTCGATCAATATTATCTTTTGGCATACTCTGAGATTTGGCTTTATCTACTGCTGCTCTAAGTCTCGGGTTAGAATCCTGATCGCCCCCACCTATACGAGCAGCGACTGTGATTTCATTAATAAGCTTAGTAAAAAGTTTAGCTCTTTTCTTATCTTGGCGGCCTTTCCTATGCTGGATGTTAGCCCATTTACTATGTCCTGCCATGCTTGACTAATTTATATTTGGTGAGAGTATGTAGTGATTATATGATAAAGAAGATAATGTGTAAGCAATAAGGTAAGTATTTTAATAATGAAAAAAATAATTTTAATTTTCTCAATTCTTTTCTCTGTACAAACACTTGGCGATGATTTATTCGAAAATCTTTTATCCAATCTTGGTGCTCCTCTTGCAGAAATTGGTTTTGTTGAAAAATCAACCACAAGTATTGATGGTGTAAACATAATCTACTATGACAAAGGAACCGGTGATAAAACGTTATTATTTATCCATGGCTACGGATGTAATAGCAAATATTGGTGGGCTCAATTACAACATTTTTCTAAAGACTACAGAGTCATTTCCATTGATATAGGAGGTCACGGTGAATCTGGGATCAATAGAGATAATTACACAATGACCAATTTTGGTGCTGATGTTGTTGCTGTGATGAACGAAGAAAATATTCAACAGTCATACTTAGTCGGACATTCCATGGGCGGTCCTGTAGCTCTCGAGGCAGCTGTGGTTCTTCAAGACAGAGTAACTGCAATCATTGGAGTAGATACTTTTCATAACATAGCTAAAGGTCCAGCCAGCCCATTTGTAAAACTTTTAGTTAATACTATGTTCAAGTTTAGACAAAGTTCAGCAACAAACGACGCCGTTACAAAACAATTTAGAGATGATGCAAATTTAGATCTAAAAAACTGGATCACTAACAAGTCAGAGGCCATAGATCCTAGGGCCTCCAGAGGCTCGCTCTCATCTATTATTGCTATGGATTATCCAACACAGTTGAAGAAAATTAATGTCCCAATAATCACTTTGAATTCAAAGTATTGGATGGAGACTGAAGTTGAAGAAGGTCAAAAAGAATATTCAAAATATGAAGTAAACTTTATAGATGGTGTAGGACATTATGTGATGATGGAAAAACCAACGTACTTCAATAACTGGTTAGATGGTGTCTTAAACGAAAGTACTATTAACTAAGAGATTCTATATATTCAGCACAAGTCCTGCTATCAATAACTTCAGCATAACGTCTTGAAATATCTCTAAGATTATCCTGATGTGGCCGTTCTTCAACATC
>CAYQEV010000024.1:0-21425 GCA_964416745.1 uncultured Woeseia sp. | reverse complement strand
AAATTGCAACTGTCCGATCAAATCTCAAACATTGTCTGGTAACCAATAAGAAATCGGGCCCTGGACTGGCTACAGCAAATAAATGAAGAATGGCAATTGTTAGAAAAATCTCCATCCAGTTTTAAGAAATTTTATCTTTTATCCAAAACGGCAAATAAATGATATAAAAAAGGCAAATTGCGATAGGGATAGTAACTAAAATATGAAACGGAGGATCAGGGAAAAAATTCATTATCGTATCGCTGTCAGGCTTGTCTAATAAATACCAGAAATTTGCTCCCTCACCCAAAATAAGATTGAAAAGGTAAATAAATCCCATACCCACTAAACTTATGCCAATCACCTTATGTACATCCCTAAGATAAGGTCTTTTTTGAAGTGCTATAGAAGCGTAACCTACCCCCAGCAAAACTAAGCCATGCCCATAGAAGAAAGGAATAAATACTGCATTAGGGAACGCATAATCTACATCAGGAGTAAGCAATGCCATTGTCGCTCCACCAATGCCCCAAAAAAAGGCACAATTGAAGAATATTTTTTCACGTTTCCATAGATAATAGGCAATCGCAAAGGCAGATAAATCGCACATGTGCAATGGGAATGCTTCTTGCCAATTATGATTGAAGGTAAATGTATTAAATATGCCGTTAATATGATGGACTATGATTAACACTGCTATGGCTATACCGGCGGTTCTTTGTGAGCCCTCATCCTGGGCTTTGAAATAAAATGCCACGCCAAAAATAATAAGAAATATTATGGCTATAGTTGCCAAGTGTTGAAAACCGAAGAGTTGAAAAGGCTCAAGGTGCATTTACTATTTTTCCCCTAAAACAGTGCTTTGATTATGGTTTATTCTATAACCATCTTCTCACTCTTTTTAAATAATCTGTATAGTCTCCTGGAAATATTTCTTCCATGGCTTCTTCTTCAGGCTTTATTTGGAATTCTGTTATATAGAAAATAAAACACGGCAAGATAATTATCCCAATGTAAACGCCATTATAAATAGAGACTCCTAACAAAATTATTACCATTCCTAGATACATAGGGTTTCTTGTATAACTAAATACCCCATGAGTCACTAAATGAGATGCCTCACTTGGGTTTAGAGGATTTACTGTGGTGTCACTCTTATGGAATGTTTTAACCCCTATAACAATAATTGTTAATCCAATTAGCGTCATTATTAGGGATAACAACCCCTGATAATTAAATGCTAGTTTAGGGAGATAATTGGCTAACCAAAAACTCAGAAGGATAAAGGTAAGAGTAACGATGGGTGGTGGAATTTTATTCCGTAATCTCATTTATTATTTTGAGAACTTATGCAGATGATAATCAGCATTCCCGAATAAGGCATCTACGGCAACCAACTTTTTCAGGTAATGGCCGATGAGCATTTCTTCACTTACGCCCATAGCACCATGAAGTTGAACAGCTTGTTGGGCAACAGATTTACCTGCTGTCCCGACTTGATATTTAAGAGCTGAGACTGATTGTGTTTTTGTATCCTCATCAGAATCACACTCAAGCATGGCCTTATATAAAAGTGACTTACACATTTCAGTCTCAATAAACATATCCACCATTCTGTGTTGAAGAACTTGGAAGTTACTGATGGGTTGTCCAAACTGTTGTCTGCCCTTAGTGTATTCGACCGTTTGTAAATAACACGCTGTCATACAACCAATGCTTTCAGCACTAACGCAAAGTGTGGCTAGATTGAGGGCTTCAGTGAGAAGTCTTTTGGCCTCATCACCTATAGCAATAATTTCGTCATTACTGATGCTAACGTTCTCAAATTCTAGCTCTGCACAAGTCTGTCCATCCACAGTTGGGTATTGATTTAATGACACTCCTGTCTGATCCTTATCAATTAAAACCAATGCAGTTTCATCATCAAGTGTCACCATAACAATAAAATGGTTTGCACGACCGCCATTTAAAACCAAGGATTTTTTACCATTAACAATGATGTTATCGCCTTGATGCGAAGCTGTGGTTTGAGGAGCAGAGTGATCAAAATTTTGGTTCGGCTCAATGTAAGCAAGAGACAGATGTTTTTCACCCGTTATGATTCCCTCTATAAGCTCCATACGCCTGGCAAAAGAGGAATTATCAAGGATAGTTCCTGATAAGACAACGGTACTCAAATAAGGCTCAACCACAAGAACTTTTCCAAATTCTTCGAATAAAATAGAGAGCTCTACTGGTCCACAACCAAGTCCACCTGAATCTTCTTTAAAAGGCAGAGATAGCCACCCAAGCTCAGAAAATTGTTGCCAAAAATCTTTATTAAATCCCTCTCCAGATTTAATAATTTCTTCTCTCTTTTCGAAAGTGTAATCTGACTCACAAAACTTCTGGATTAATTCTCTAAGCATTTGTTGTTCATCTGAAAAATTTAAATTCATAACTACAAACCTAATATCATTTTAGAAATGATGTTTTTCTGTATCTCGTTGCTACCTCCATAGATAGTGGTTTTGCGAAAATTAAGAAACTTTGAAAGTGATTTAGCAGCATGGTTAGGACCGCTGGGTTTTGAGCTATCTAAATGACCATGAGGCCCAGGGTAAATCAGGGCATATTCTCCCGAAGCTTCTACAAATAACTCTGTGAGCCTTTGTTGTATCTCGGTACCTCGTATTTTTAAAATGGAGGATTCTGCACCGGGATGACTGCCATTTTCTAGGTCAGAGAGTAACCTCAGCTCTAACATTTCCAAAGCTGACAGATTAATCTCTAGTTCTTTAACCTTTCTCTCTAAATCTGGACTATCAAGCTCTGAGACCAATTGTTTTAATTTATTTAACTGTCGTATTGAAGCGCCGACAACAGCTATACCAAATCGTTCATGAGCTAATAAAAACTTAGCATAAGTCCAACCTTTGCCTTCTTCACCAATCAAATTCTCAACAGGTACTTTCACATCAGTAAAAAAGATACTGTTCACTTCATGCGCGCCATCAATTGTAATAATTGGTTCCACTTCAACACCCGGTGTATTCATATCAATGAGAAGGAATGAAATACCTTCCTGTCTTTTTTCTGTTGTTTCAGTTCTAACCAGGTTGAATACCCAATCGGCATGCTGAGCCAACGTCGTCCATGTTTTGGATCCATTGACAATATAATTATCACCTTCTCTGACAGCTTTGGTTTTTAGAGAAGCCAAGTCAGATCCTGACCCTGGTTCTGAATAGCCTTGGCACCACCAGGTATCAAAATTTAATATGTCTGGTAAGAATCTTTTCTTTTGTTCTTCATTTCCAAAAGTGTAGATAACAGGGCCCACCATACCCACACCAAAAGGCAAAATATTTGGACAACCTGCAAGACCAAATTCTTTTTGGAAGATGTATATTTGTGTTGAAGTCCAACCCGTTCCACCGTATTGGCTAGGCCAGTTATAGCCCAACCATCCTCTAGCAGCGAGTGCTTTATGAAACTCAATAACTTCCTCTTTAGTTAAGATCTCCCCTTTGTCTTGTTTTTCTTTGATATGTGACGGGTAATCATTTTCAATCCAGGATCTTATTTCATCTCTGAATTCTAGGTCTTCCTCTGTAAAACTTATTTCCATAGTGTGCTTTTAACTAAAAATCTTTGTTAATGGTAATAATAAACTATAAATATTACCTATACATTAAAATTGTTATCTATTTATTGTTCGTACTCTGATTCAATCCAGATTGGTGATGACCATGCTTTTATTGTGATTCATATAAGGTAGGAAGCAGTTCAGCCAAGAATTTCATTTCTTCAGTTGCATGGAGCTTTAAGTCTTCTGCAGTCTGCTGATTAACAGCAACTAAACGTGTTAAAGGCCTATTACCAATAAAACCCTTTATCGAGGATAAAGTCTTATTACCTTCCCGTTTAGCAACATGTCCTAGCCAAAAACGAGATCTCATCTCAGCTCCATTTAATGTGTTCACAACGACATGACACATTTTTGCTATATTCATTTCTTCATCGAGTAAGCCGACTCTTGCACAAATAACAAACGTATCTTCATCATTAGCGTCATAACCAAAAAACTCATCAGGATTAACAAACTGTATTCGAAGTTTAGATAAATCCCCACCAATATACTCATGCACTAAATGACTGGCTCCTTCAATTTTTCCTGGTTCTTTATTCTCCCAATCCATCCACACATGATCTTTAGGATGCCACCAATTGTAATGTTCTGTTGTTTGAAGAAAATCAGAGAACCACCAACGAACCATCTCTGCCCTTACCTCGGGCATAGAAGTTCTCACAGCAACTAGATAAGTTGCATCAAGTAATCGTCGAGTTTCATTAGCATAAACTCCAGTTTCTTTAACCAAGGTTTTTTCAGCATCTATGGTTTGTTGGAATGGTCGTAAACCAAAGATTGAAACAACAATTAACAATAACAAGAAAATGTTTACCAAATATTTCATAACTAAACTCTAATATAGATTACTGATTTTTATCATTTTATCGTAATATCAATTTGTAAATATTTTAACAAAGGGGTAATCCTTGAAAAACTCAACTTATATCTATCTTTTTAGATTATTTTCTACAACTGCTCTTATCATTTATTTAAGTGGCCTATTTATTCCATCAGTTAGCATGTCAGAGGTTCCTATTCTGCAACCAGGCGCTCCTGGTGAACCAACTCGTGAACTCGATGCCGAAACAGCAATTGCAATTGCCAATACATCATATACGGCTGCAGATGTAGATTTCATGCAAGGAATGATCATCCATCATTATCAAGCATTTCTAATGTCAGAAATGGCGACATTAAGAACCAATAACCAAATCATTCTTGATCTGGCTGGCCGCATAGATATCTCTCAACAAGATGAAATAAATTTCATGGAAAACTGGTTATCAAATATGGGGCAAACAATTCCTGATCCGTCAAAAAACAATCAAATGCATCATCATAAAATGATGGGCATGGCAACCCCAGAACAAATGGAGCAATTAAAGGACTCAAATTCCACTGATTTCGATCGAATGTATCTAAATCTGATGATCAAACATCATGAAGGAGCCATTGATATGGTTGAAAGATTACACGAATACCCTGGTTCAGCTTATGACCCTCAACTTTATGAATTTGTCTCTGATCTTACGAATGACCAAGCTGTTGAAATAGAGCGTATGAATGGAAGTTTGATCGATCTTTCTGATGATCCAAGAGCAAATTTAGCTCCGGGATTATTTGATGCAGAAATAGCAATATTGAATATGGAATTGGTTGCCTCATTAAAAAAACCAACTGGATTCTTCGATCCTGACAACCGATTGGAAAAAGGATTAGGCAACGAGGAAGACGATGAAACCGATGAGGAAGAAGAAATCCCAATAGAATCATCAGCCTCAGATCAGCGACGACCCATGTTGAGTTTTGATAACACTGATATGGCATTTAGCAATGATCTTCTCATAGCTGGGAGTTATCATGGATTCAATATCTATCGTCTTGGACAAGACGGCATACCAAATCATATCACTTCTGTGGTTTGTCCCGGGGGTCAAGGTGATGTATCAGTTGTGGGCAACCTATTAATCTTATCTGTTCAAGACACTAGAGGGCGACTCGATTGCGGACTTCAAGGAGTGAGCCCGGAACCAAGTGAAGAACGATTTAGAGGCTTGAGGATTTTTGATATTTCTAATCCACTAATGCCAATCCAAGTAGGTGCAGTTCAAACGTGTCGAGGATCACATACTCATTCTGTTGTAGATGGTCCCACAGCTGATGGTAAAATAATTGTCTATAATTCTGGAACATCAAGCATTCGTGACCAAGAAGAAATGGAGGATTGCTTTGAAGATATACCAGGAGACGACCGAACTGCTCTCTTTAGAATTGATGTCATCGAGATTCCAATAAGTGATCCATCTCAATCAAAGATTATTCACAGTCCCACTGTTTTTGCCGATCCAGAGACTGGTGTTCTTGCAGGATTGTGGCGAGGCGGAGATCATGGAGATGAAACACAAGAGACAGAAATTACAGATCAGTGTCATGATATTACTGTTTTTCCATCCGCTAAGCTTGCAGCTGGAGCTTGTTCAGGTAATGGAATTCTCTTTGATATTTCAAATCCTATTGAACCAAAGAGAATTGATGATGTAACGGATACTGGATTTGCCTATTGGCACTCTGCAACTTTCAATAATGATGGAACAAAGATTCTATTTACCGATGAATGGGGTGGAGGTGGAAGACCGAGGTGTCGTGCATGGGATCCATTGGACTGGGGAGCAAATGCAATCTATGACATACAAAATGAAAAACTGGAGTTTCGAAGTCATTTCAAGATGCCGGCACCACAGAAAGAAACTGAAAATTGTGTTGCACATAATGGATCAATTATCCCTGTTCCTGGAAGAGACATCTTTGTTCAAGCATGGTACCAGGGAGGGATTTCTGTAATTGATTTCACTGATTCATCAAACCCTATAGAGATCGCTTATTTTGATCGAGGCCCTTACCTAGAAGATGAATTGATACCTGGTGGTTTTTGGTCTGTGTATTACTATGAAGGTGCAATTTATGGAACAGAAATACAAAGGGGTCTGGATGTTTTTAAATTAACACCAAATAATCTCCTTACTGCAAACGAGATAGATGCTGCTAATGAGGCTTATCCTGCAATAGGCTTGAGAAGATTTAATCCTCAACAACAAATACCGATGACTTGGCCTGCTAAACCTAAGGTAGCCTTAGCTTATCTTGATCAGCTTTTACGAGATGAGATCATAGAAACAGAAACTGCTAAAAATATCGTTGACAAGCTAACTGAAGCTACACTTGTATTAGAGACAGGAGGTAATAAAAGACTTGCAAGACAGATCGATCGTCTTAATCTGCTCTCAAAAGAATGGGATGTAGATCAACTCTCAAAAGGTCGACTCGAAAGATTAGATGCTACCTTGAAGGGGATCTCAGCAGATCTACGAAAATAATTGGTTTGAGTTTAATTGATTTTCTTCTCTAGTTTGCAATAAAGTCATTAATTTATATTCGTCTTCGAGATTTAATCCCGAAGACGAATATTATGATACTAGATCTTAAAATTTGAAATTAAACCTAATCCCAATATTTCTTCCCGGTAAGGGAACCTGTTCTTTCACAAAAGAAGAATGATTTCTTGCGACCTCATCTAGTAAATTCTTCGCGAATAGAGTAACCAACACGTCGCTTTCTCCAGAGAAAATAGGAACTCTCTGAGAGAGCTTGAGGTCAAGCATGTTGTAAGACCCTGTTGGCGTCTCGCTTAACGCAAGTTTCGTTTGAGATTTTACATTCCTGAGAATGAGTGAAGCGCTCGTTCCTTCTTTTGCATAGCCCACAGAAATAATGTGTCTTCTTGGGTTAATCCTTGGGACATAAGTTCCATCTTTGAACTTCGCATTAACATAATCCATGCCATATGAAAGTGACATTGAACCGCTGTTTAGGTTCATAGATCTACCAATCTCAAATTCATAACCATTGAATTCTGCATCTTTTTGGAGATAGTTTGACAAGATCAAACCGCCATGATCATCATGATCATCATCTTGATGCATCTCATGCTCTTCTTCAGTTTCATCCTGCAAGTAGATGTAATCATCAACATCATTCCTAAAAATTGTTGCACTGGCAAAGAATCCATTGTTTTCATAATTAAGAGTGAAATCCATATTATTAGATGTTTCTGCATCCAAATTGGCATCGCCAACTTCAAAGCGTCCAGTCGACAAATGCTCGCCATTCATGAAAAGCTCAACAGCAGATGGGGCTCTTTTAACACGGGCAAAACCGACACTAAAGCTCGTCTTGTCATTAATCTCTGAGCCAAGTGAAAGGGCTAGGCTGATATCATTATGATCAATATCATAAGACTCCATTTCCTCCTCTTCTTCATGGTCTTCATCATGATCATCGTCATGATGCTCCTCCTCTTCATGTGCTTGACTGACAGTGCCTGTGCGATTGACGCGATCGTGCCGAATGCCCAGATCAAGATCCATGCCCACAAAACTTGTTCCCACATAATAGCCAATCATTTGTTCATTTGAGTCCACTGGATTCATGAAAGCTTCTGCTCCAATGATGGAGACATCTTCATTCATATTCTGGAACACAAGTTTTTGTGATAAAGAATCGTTTCCTAAATCCAAGATTAGACCAAATTCATCAGCATCATTACTGAACATTGTGGGGCCTTCTTCATGATCATCTTCATGGTCTTCTTCATCGTGCTCTTCTCCTTCTGCATGCTGCTCAGTCAAAGAGTAGTCTGTGTTTCTATAGTAATAATTAATCCGATTGAGTGGACCATTATCAAAAACATAAGAACCCTCGATGTTAAAGGCTTGAGAGTCTGTGGTGGAGAAAATTCTCTCTTCTTCATTATGCTCTTCTTCATCATGACCACCGTGTTCTGAATGCTCTTCACCATGAAAAGGAATTCCGTATAAGCTTTCAATGTCTTGAAATGAGGCGCCTAAATGTCCCCAATTGCCAACAGTTGAAAGGCCTAATCGATGAGACTGTGACTCATAATCTGAATTTTCTAGATACCCCAGATCTTCATCATGCTCCTCATGCTCTTCCTCATGCTCTTCCTCGTGCTCTTCTTCTGAGTGAATGACTGCACCCATGGGGATATCATAGTTGTCGAAAGAGCCATCTTTATAAGCATATGAGATGTTCAAGCCACCTAAATTATCTTTAAAGCTGAATTGACCAACCTCTCCATCGTTTACAGACTGAGTCTCTAAACCCAGTCGCAAATCTCGCTCTTCGAAATTTTGTTTTGCAATGGTGTCATCGACGACGTTTACAATGCCGCCAATTGCACCATTGGAATACATCAAAGATGATGGCCCTCTTACAATCTCAATTTGTTTGATACTGTTCATATCAACTTCATTTAAATGATCAGCGCCCAATCCAGAAATATCGCGAACAAGCAAACCATTGCTTAGAACCTTGACTCTGCTACCAGACATACCTCTAATGATTGGTTGTCCGACAGCTGCGCCATAGTCTGAAGATGAAACACCGAGTAAATTATCAATAGATTCACCCAAACTTTGAGTTGGACCTGTTTCCAATTCTTGCTCGGTAATGATGTGTAATGGATCTTTGATCTCATCGCTCGACTGATTGATATAAGATGAAGTGACTATTACTTCTTCTATTTCGTCTGCGATTATATTATTTGTAATTAATGCACTTATTATAAAAAGTGCAATATGATAGTTCTTCATAAAAACCTCCTATTGTTAAAAACTAAATTTAAAAAAATTTAAGCTTTATTTAGGAGGCGCTCTTGAATAATAGTTATTAAGATTGAATGAAATAAAATTTTCATTTATTTCAACTTTTAGAATAGTAGACAGTGAAACTTTAACTATGCCGATCTTTGTTTCGATCGGGTCAGATACTTCATTCTTACAAAATTGACATTCTATTTGGGAAGATTCACTTTCAATAAATCCATGAAATAAAGGGTCCAAAGAAACAGAAGTTACAAAGAGTAATCCTGTTAAAAGAATAAAATATTTCTTGCCAATAAATTTCACGAGATTATTTTTCACCTTTTAATAATTTTTTTCAACTACTAAATTCAATACCTGCTTTCTTTAACCTTTCAATTAATATATCTCCAAGTCCAACAGCTGATGTAAGAACTCCTCCGTATCGATCACCTCTAGGTAAATTATCAGATCTGGCTAAAGCTAAGGCTGATTCACATACCAATTTTGATGTGGATTTATATCCTGGATCTCCCGATCCATAGACAGAGCAAATCTTTTGTTCACCGTCTTCAGCTTCAGCTATAAAGGTCGATCTGAACCATCCCTTATTTCGCATCTCTTCGCTGGGCCCGTCTCCAGGTTTTGGTAAAAATGGTCGGACTAAATGCCTAATTGGAGAAGTAATAATCATGACTGCAATTAGCAAACCATAAGAGGTTATTCTGGCTAATTTCTTTGTCTTAAATAAGCCGTGTTCGCCAAAGATGAAATTCTTACCATAGGGGTTTTGATTTTGTTCCATCAATGCCGCGGATCGTCTCACTACCCTTGTGTTGGCTATAGCCATCATTCCAATACCAGACCATCCATCTAATCCCTCAATCTTTTGAATTTTAAATCCATCTTTTGAGTGCTTTTTTTGTGTGTCTGAGACTGTATTTTTAGGATTTAAAATAAAAGGATCCCTCATTTTCTTGGACACACCACTCATGGTAAACATGGTTTCAGTTGTACCACCGGAAGCTGTTCCGACTGCTTCTTGATAAACATCCACTCGACTGACAGGCTTATCAAACTGAGAGACAGCAAAGTAAGTTCCAATATCAGAAGGAATGGAATCGTATCCACAAGAAGGGATAATTCTAATGCCTTTAGATGCTGCCTCTTCATGATGTTTGTCAATCAGGTCTCTAACCCAGTGGTTCTCACCGGTAATATCTGTATAGTGTGCTCCTTGCTCAACGCAGGCTTGCACTAAAAGAGAGCCGTATCTAGCAAAAGGGCCAGCGGTGGATAAAACCACCTTTGTTTGCCCTGCTAATACCCTTAAAGCCTCAAGATCTTGTGCATCTGCAATTAAAACATCACCTGAAAAGTTCAAATCTAATTTAAGTTGCTCTAATTTATCTTTATCTCTTCCTGCAATTGCCCAATTTAAATCAGCATAATTGTCTTGTAAATATTTTGCACAAAGCTGTCCAGTGAAGCCTGTTGCTCCATAGAGGATTATTTCATAATTTTTTTCTATCATGTTTTTTTTAACCATAACATCTGTATAGCAATTCCTACAAAATATATTAAGAGAAAGGCTAGTTGAAAGTTAATTAATAAGGGGTCTTCTAAAGAATCAACGAAAGGATCACCAACTGGTAATCTTCTTAGAAAGTCAGTTATGGCAGGAATCATATGGAATAAAAGTGTGCTGGTGTAACCGAGTGCCTGAAAATATTTAGAGAAAGATCCAAACAGTTTTACTTTTTCCATAATTACACCACCAATAAGAGCAATTAATGTAAGTACAGCAAGTATATGAGCAATTCCGAAGCCTCCTTGGTTGTAAATTCCTAAGGCAGAACCCGCCACAAGTAATGTTAAATAAACATATAGCCTCCCAGAATCCTCTTCTAATGAAATCACCCTATGTTTATATATGGTATAGAAGCCACTTAATACAGCTCCCACTCCTAGTACGGTATGGAACCAACCCAATACTGTCATTTCTGGCACTTAATTTTTCCTCCTTTAATTGAAGTATCTATCTTGGTTTGTTAACTGTAGCTTGAAACGTTAAGAAGTTAAAAAGAATTATCTAAAACGAAGATTATCTCTGGTAAGTTCTGAAATAGAACTCGTGCCCATCAATCTCATATCTCGTTCAATCTCTAGTCGCATCAATTCCAAGGCTCTCTCAACTCCAGGTTGGCCTGCTGCCGCAAGTGCATAGAGATAGAATCTTCCTCCTCCAACTGCCTTAGCGCCCAATGAGAGGGCTTTAAGTACATGACTGCCACGCTGAATTCCACTATCCATTATGACATCGATTTGGTCTCCAACAGCATCAACAATTTCAGACAACTGATCAAACGGAGATCTACTACCATCTAACTGTCTGCCTCCATGATTAGAGATCACGATACCATTGCACCCTATTTCTACTGCTTTTTTTGCATCTTCGACACTCATGATGCCTTTCAAACAAAATTGTCCATCCCAATAATCAACCATTTTTGCCACATCGTCCCAATTCATGCAAGGATCAAGCATATCAGTAAAATATTTTCCTATCGGTAAAGGTCCGCCAGACATGTCCACATGATCATCCAATTGAGGTAAAGAAAATTTCTTATGTGTCAGATAATTTATTGCCCACATTGGTTTAATTCCAAATTGGAAGATTCCTCCAAGGCTAAGCTTAAAAGGAATAGAAAACCCTGTTCTTAGATCCCTTTCTCTATTTCCACCGGTGATCGTGTCAACTGTGAGCATTAAAATATCCACTCCAACAGCTTTGGCATTCTCAAGCATGGCCTGATTCAGATTATGATCTTTATGAAAATAAAATTGATAGCATTGGGGTCCATTATATTTCTCCCTGACCTCAGAAAGACTGGCGGTACCCAGAGTCGAAACACCAAAAAGTGTTCCGAACTTGTCTGCAGCTGCAGCCACTGCATATTCCCCACGATGATGAAAGACACGTTGCAGAGCGGTGGGTGAGCAAAAAATAGGCATCTTAAGTTTCTGTCCCATTATGGTCACAGACATATCTATATCTTTAGTACCTCTGAGCACATTAGGAACAAGGTCGCAGTCTTCAAAACTCTTTGTGTTCCGATCATAGGTGATTTCATCGTCCGCCGCTCCATCAATATAATTAAATATTGGACTTGGAAGGCGCCTTCTTGCAAGTTCACGAAAGTCTCTAAAACTATGACAATCTTTTAAACGCATATTTATTCCAACTCAATAGTTATATAATTTGAAGCCCTTTATCTGTATGAGTTTCAGAGGCATTATTTTTACTTTATAACTTCTTTGTAACTTTTTATCCAGCATAATCAATTTCTTATCTTTACTTCTCTCTTTGTTATCAACAAAGTTATCATGTTCGAACTACGCAGCCCCTTGATTAGTCAAGTTGTAGGCAGGTTGCGTTACCGAGTAAGCCCAATAGATAAAAATAAACTGAAATGGTAGGCGAGCATAAAGCAGTTCAATAGAGAGGTCAGGAAAAGCCTCAGGTGTAATAGCCATATAAATATTAGCAGGATAAACAGCAACTAGTAGAGCAACTAATCCCCAACCAGCTATTTTGCGAAGACGAGGAATCAAAACACAGACGCCTCCTAGCACTTCAAAAAAGCCACTGATATAAACAGCCTCAGAATGTAATGGAAAAGCCGGGGGCATAATGGATAAATAAAACTCCAGATTAATAAAATGATCAATGCCGAAGTAAATAAAAAAAAGAGCTAGTCCAAATAGGGAAAACTTTCTCCACCACTCAACGGGTAATTTTAATGCTTTAAAAATATTCGATATAAGAACCATTCCTATTGGGCATTTGGCACGATTAGTACCTTACCACTTCTACCGCCTTGTCCTGCACGACTAACCGCTTCTTCAATCTCATCAAGATTAAAACGAGAGTCAATATTGGCTTTTAGGTCGCCCTTTGCAATCATTGGAATAATTATTTCAAAAGCGGCCTGCACATCTTTTATTCCAGCTTTCTCATACCATTTAGTAAGCCAAAAGCTACGTAAACGAAGATCATTTAAAATAGTCAAACCTGTATTCAAGCTTGCCTCTTTTCCGGAAAGAGCACCATAAGCAATAAGAGTTCCACCATAACCTAGACTATTTGCCAGCCGAGTATATGTTTCGCCACCAACAGCATCAAGTGCAAGCATGATAGGACTACCATCAGTTGCATTGGAAATTTTTTCTACAAGATCTGGTCCATCTATCAGTACAACATCTGCACCCTTTGCCAACAAGTCTTTATCCAAGCCTTGACGTCGAACAACATTGATAGTCTTTATTCCTCGTTGTTTCGCAAGTTGGATCACATATCCACCAACGGCTGAATTTGAGGCACTCTGTATAATCCATTGTCCTTCTTGAAGGTCAACAAATGTATTCAGCATAAGCAAAGCAGTTAGAGGATTAACTACTGTCATTGATAATTGGTCGATCATATCAGAATCAAGTGGCCCCATATCAGGCAAAGGAAAGAATTCTGAAGCTGGAGCAACTATTTCATTTCGCCATGTCCCATTTCTACCGCCCGCTAAAAGCACTAATTGCCCCACCTTTAAATGTTTCACTTCTGATGAGATCTCTAAAACTCTACCTATACCTTCCTTACCTGGTGTGGATGGTAGCATGGGTTCTACACCATAATTACCACTTATCTGTAATAAGTCTGATGGATTAATTGGTACTGCTAAAACTCTCACCCTGACTTCGCTGCTTTTTAACGATCGCGATTTTTCTTCCTTTACTTTAAGTACATCTGCAGGATTACCTATTTCGTTAAATTCTATGTATTTAAGTTTTGATGTAGTTTGACTATTAGCAATAGATAAAGGTATCAAGACTAAAAATAGTGATAGAAGAGTTATTTTAATTTTAGTCATTCTAATTCCACTCAAGCAGATAACCCTGAGCCATTTCTTCTCCAGTGGACCATAGGCGTTCTGCCATTGGCTTATCGAATATGTAGTTATCACCACCGACGGTAACCGCATTACAGTCCTCAAAATAGGCGCCGCTGACTCCCTTGAGTGTGGGATTAGTGGCCACATAAACCTGAGTGGCAGCCCCCTCTTCGACAGTTTTTGCAATGAGGTGGCCAAACCAGTCAAAAGCTTTGCGCAGAGCTATAGGGGCGGTGCGAGCAATATTGGTTTTGACCAAACCCGGATGAATAACATTTGAAGTCACGCTAGAACCCTCCAATCGTGTGGCAAGTTCAAGGGAAAATAAGGCATTGGCCAACTTGGATCGGCCATAAGCTTCTTGTGCATCGAATACACCTTCACCTCGAAGGTTGTCAAAGTCTATTCCCACTGCAGGTGCCTGAACATAAGCAGACATACTACCAACATGAACAATGCGACTCTCCTGAGCCTGATTCATCAATGGCATTAACCTGTTTACTAATACAAAGTGACCCAGGTAATTAACGACGAATGTCTTCTCTACACCGTTTACCAATTCCACCAATTCGCCAAATGTATTAATACCTGCATTACAAACTAGGATATCGATGGGAATATCCAGTCTAGCAATTGTGTCTGCGCATTCTATAACGGATTGCAAGCTGGACAACTCCAAGGCCACGGGGGTAGTTTTGCCCGGCACACTAGAACAGGCTTTACTGGCTTTCTCAAGTGTTCTACCGGTACCGATAACATGTGCACCCCTTAGTGCTAACACCCGCATGGTTTCGAGTCCTAAGCCGGAATTACAGCCAGTAACTATGGCCGTCTTTCCTGTTAAGTCCAATCCCAGTGTCACCTCCTCTGCTGTCGATGTTGCACCAAAACGTCCCACCGGATAGCTATCGTCAATGCTTACAGCAGGCCTATCTCTATCACAACCCGATGATAATATCGGCATTGTAACCGCCGCTGTCCCATACAAAAACTGTCGTCTATTCATTTTTATCCTTTTATTAATATTCTATCATTGAAAAATTTTACACTTTTTACCGCTCAACATCTCTTTGAATAAGTCCAACTGACTTTGATCCAAACTCCGACTTGTCCACCAAGAAGCATGCTCATCTATACTTCGGTTTTTATCGATAACTAGTCCCCACAATGGTGCTATTTGATTTGGGATCATTGAGTAACGAATATCTGTAACAAGACTGTTCTCTTCGTCATAACCCAAATAATCCTGTGAAAACCATCCAAATCTCTCAATATCCTTTGCTTGTTGACTATCTTTATCAAGATTAGGGAGATGGTATTGAAAATCAAACATCCTAATACTTTCACCCGAGCACCAAGTTGATGAATGGACCGTTCGAATTGCATCAACATAATAAATCTCTTGATGCTGGTAAATGGACTTCCATAAAATTAGATTACCAAATGAAGGCTTAAGGGTCAGACGCTCGGCATTGTGTCCTCTAGAATACGCAAGCTCCATAGCTGCTGAAAGAGTTCTTTCATATTGTATAAATCCTAAAGATAGATAAAAAGTAATCCATCCAATTGCAAAAAAACTAAACATCTTTTTTCGTGTTTTTATTGCACTTGCTATGAGGATTAGGATGGGTATTGTAAAAAGCGGATCAACAATAGATATATTATTCCAAGTAACTCGCTCGTCCGAAAAAGGCCAAAAGAGTTGGGTACCATAGGAAGTACAGGCATCAAGCAATCCATGAGTTGCATACCCCAAAAAACTCGCTAAATAAACCATCTTAAGGCTTATTGAACCTCTAACAAAAGGAAAAATAAAAAGAGCAACAAGCAAAGAGCCAAAGGGAATAAAAAAGAGTGAGTGACTAAACTGCCTATGATATTCAAGAAATAAAATCGGATCATCTGAAGATTGAATCAAGGCATCTAAATCAGGTGCCAGACCAGCAAGAAAACCGATAAATCCAATCAATAATATATTATTTTTCTTAGCAGTTGTCTGTGCAAATGCTGCGCCAACTGCACCTTGAGTTACTGGATCCATATTGATTCATTAACAATATTTAAAGTTCATTTATATACTCTTATTCCGATTCAATAGCTATGTTGTCTGTAACCGACTTACTTTTCAAATTTAGTTCTGGATAAATAGGATCCCAATGTTGCAACCACTTAGGCTCTGACAGAAGCTCTACTCTGTCATCAATCTTATAAGTCACAGGATAAGTTCCATTGGATTTTAAAGTTCCAGATTGGATGGCATTTAAAGTGTTCTGCAATTTGGTAACCGTTTCCAAGCTTAGTTCAGGAACTCCTATGGAATCATCTCTGTGTGCTCCAAATACACGCAACCTATTTCCACTCACTGATTCTATTGTTTGAGCACCCTGTAAGTAGTCGCCCATATTGCTATTAGGTAAAAATCCATACAATTGTCCAGGATATAGAAAATCCCCTGAAAACAGGTAACCAGCCTCTTGATCAAAAAGAGAAATAGAGTCTTGAGTATGTCCAGGTGTATAGAGAACTAATAACAGTCTGTCACCTAAATCAATTGTCTCATTTGGGGTTAACCATTCGCTGATCTTAAGTTCAGGTAACGAATACCCTTCCACTTCACCAAGATGCTCAAATCGAGTTAGAGGTAATTTATTATCTGCTGCACGCTTTCTTAAATGCGGCAAATCAACAAGAGCAGTTTTTTCAAAGACAACCTCATTTCCAATGTGATCATAGTGTAAATGTGAAGGAATAAATGTTATCGGAAGATCGGTAAGACTTTCTACAACTCTGCGAATGTCTCTCTGCCCAGTACCCGCATCAAAAATAATTGCCCTGCTATTTCCAAGTATTAAGTAGTTAAAGTTCAGTTGGTAATATCTTGGCTCTCCAATAGCAAATGTTCTTTCATCTATTTTCTGAATCGTATAATAATCATCAAACCATGTAACTTCCTCTCCTTCATCCTTAGGTTCCAACAACTCAGGTAACTCACTAGAAGACATTGAGTAAATAAGGAGATTAGCTCTTTGATTAACAATAATTGAAGCTAATACTAATAAGCTAGCTGTTATTAAAACCATTGTTTTCAATCTAATTATTCCCATTACTATGTAGTAATAATTTTTTTATTGAGTCACATTTAAATCCGATTGATAGGTCTCAGTTAAAGCCATTACTGATAGCAAAGTAAGCAATGCTGCAAATGCCATGTAAACTGAAACCCAAAAAATATCTAATTCTGTCCACAATTTAACAGCTATAGTTGGAGCAAAAGCTCCGCCAATAATTGCTCCAAATTGATATCCTAAAGTTGCTCCTGAATATCTAACTTCAGTGCTAAATAGTTCTGTGAAAAAAGCCGCTTGAGGTCCATACATCATTGCTAAAAAAACTAGCCCTCCTGATATCGCTAAAGTTATTAACCAAAAATTTCCTGTATCAACCAATGGAAAAATAGCAAAAGCCCATAGACCCGATAAAACTGCACCCAACATAAAGATACCTCTTCTTCCATGTTTGTCAGAATATGAAGAGAATACAAACTGCATTGGCACCATTATTGCTGAAGCGATTAAAACTGAAGCAAGCATGTCATCCCTTGTCATCTCTGCACTTTGGACCCCATAGGCTAGTAAGAATGCTATTAGAATATAAAAAGTAACTTGAATGTTAAGAAAAGCTCCAGCAGCCAGAATTATCCTCTTAGGGTATTTTCTTATTGCCTCAATAATTGGTGATCTTTGGATTACAGTTTTAGCATCACCCTGTTGTTCATTTCTATGAATTGCTAAGTCTTTAAAGGCTTTAGTATCTTCAAGATTTAATTGAATATACATACTAATAATAATTAAAACAGCGCTAGCAAGAAAAGGAATTCTCCAACCCCAAGTATTAAAAAATTCTTCTGAAACTAATGCGCTAGTAAAAATAAGAGCTAAGTTAGCTAATATGACTCCAATTGGAGCACCAGCTTGGGCAAAAGCTCCGTAATACCCTCTTTGATTTGATGGAGCGCTTTCAGTAACTAAAAGCATTGCTCCGCCCCACTGACCGCCTATAGCTAATCCTTGAGCAAACCTTAATAAGGTAAGAAGAATAGGTGCTGCAACACCAATCATGGCATAGGTTGGCAGTAGACCTATTAATGTAGAAGATATGCCCATTAACATTAAAGCGCTAATCAGTGTTTTCTTTCTGCCTATTTTGTCCCCAAAATGCCCAAAGATAATCCCACCAATTGGCCTAGCTATAAAACCTGCTGCAAATGTCAATAAAGATAAAATTAAAGCTGTTGTAGGAGGAGCTTCTCCAAAAAAAGCTGTTGGAAAAATAAGAGCTGCTGCTGCTCCATAAAGAAAAAAATCATACCATTCTATACTGGTGCCCGCTAAAGCTGTAAGAGCAACTTTTCGCATATTTGAATTAGTATGGTTATTTTCTAAATTTTCTTGATTCATTCTTTATAGTACAAATAAATAGTGAGTATGGGAGGACGTGAAACTCCAAATCAAGTCATAAGAAATATAATCATTAGAGTGGACGTATAATTTCAAATCACTCATCTTTCCAATCAGGTGATCTTTTTTCTATGAATGCATTAATGCCCTCTTTAGCATCATATTTTAGTAAATTATCTTTCATAGTCTTAGAGGTATATTTATATGCTTTGGATAAATCCATTTCAGCTTGAGCATAGAAGGCTTTCTTTCCAGTTGATACTGTCATAGATGATTTGCTAGCAATCTTTTCTGCTAATTTGCTTACTTCAAAGGTTAATTCTTCCTGTTCAACCGTATTGTTTATTAACCCTATTTCTTTTGCCTTTTCAGCATTAATAAAATCGCCAGTAAGAAGCATTTCCATGGCATTTTTCTTGTTAACATTTCTAGAAAGAGCCACCATTGGGGTTGAGCAAAAAAGACCAATATTCACCCCAGGTGTAGCAAACTTAGATTCATGGGAGGCAATTGCAAGATCACAACTTGCAACTAATTGACAACCTGCAGCTGTAGCAACTCCATCAACTTCAGCAATAACCGGTTGCGGTATATTAACTATCAATTGCATTAATGAAGAACAAGAGTCAAAAAGGTTTTTAAAGTAGGCTTCACCGCTATCTTCGTTCTCTCTAGCGGTTGTTATCTCTTTTAAATCATGTCCTGAACAAAATACATTTCCGTTTGCTGCTAAAACTATAACTTTTATGGATTGATCAGAAGATGCACCTTTAATTTCATCCATTAGAATGCTCATCATGCCCTCAGATAAAGCATTTCCTTGATCTAAATTATTCATGATAAGACGCAATACTCCATGATCAGATTTTTCTTTAATTATTTTCATGATATTTTTAAATTAAGATTTTGTTGATTCGAGATTTCGTTTATCAGCAGCATCCCAATCTTTAGGTAAAACTCTAGCAACAATAAGAAAGTTTATAACCGATGGAATGAAAACACAAAAAGTAACCGACATTGCATATCGCATTGATTCTAAGTCATTATAATTTTCTTTAAAGACATCTATAAGCCAACCTGCAAAAGTTGGGCCTCCTCCAAGAGCAATCATATTTAAGATAAAGAAAAATAAAGCTGTAGACATGGCACGCATTTTGATTGGTGCTAAAGTTTGAGCAATGGCGAAACTTGGGCCTAAGTAAACCCCAATAAAAACTAAAAATAAAGTGGTCCAAAAAAGATTCATTTCTACTGAATCAACCCAATAACTGATAATGCCAATTGGCAGACATAAGGAAATTGCTATAGCAGGCAACCATCCATAGGCTCGAATATCTCTTTCTGCCCATTTATCAGCAAGTTTTGCTCCAAAAAAAGTACCTCCAACATAAGCTATGCCATTTATTATTCCTAAAATAATTACTAGTGTTTTAAAATTGAATGTAGGATCTAAAGCAATTAAAAACTTCGTATGAAAAGCTGCAGTGGCATATGATGCAAAGGAACCAAAGGCTATTCCAAAACACATAGCCCACCATGCAGGAATTTTTAAAAGGGTTCTTAGTGATTCTAAAAATGGCGGTTGAGCTATTTCAACTTTTTCATAGAGATCCATTGCTCCCCTTACTGGCTCTCTTAAAATTAATCTAACCAAAACAGCAAGGGCTATCCCAGTGAGACCAAGAAAAATAAAGATTCGTCGCCAATCTACATCTTCATTTGAGCTTCCCAAAAGTGCTGCGGTCGCAAAATAAGCAGCCATTATTCCTAAAGGTATCCCCATAGAATAAACACCAAGAGCGCTTGCTCTTTCTTCTTTTGAATACATATCAGAAATAATTGAATGGGATGGCGGGCTTCCACCAGCCTCTCCAATACCAACTCCCATTCGTGCAATAGCTATCTGTAAAAAATTATTTGCCAAGCCAGTAAGTGCTGTGAAACCGCTCCATGTAGCTAATGCAATTGATAATATATTCACCCTATTGTATCTATCAGCCAACCAAGCAATAGGAATTGCAACGGTTGTGTAAAGAACTGCAAAAGCTAAGCCTATGAGTAAGCCTAATTGTGTGTTCGTTAAGCCTAGATCTGCTTGAATAAAAGGAGCGAGAATACCAACTATTTGGCGATCAATAAAGTTAAAGCCATAGACAATAGTTAAAAGTAATAACACTAACGCTCTATAGCTTTTTCTATTCATTCCTTTCATTCAATTATGAGAAAAATACCATCAATATTGAGAGTAAAAGAATTACTAATAGATGAGAGATGAGATTAATGGAAGAGATATTCTCATGGAATATAAATTTTCTATCTCTAGAAAACTTATATTTAACAACCCAAAATATAAACAAAATTGTAGTAAATAGAATAAACCAAGGTATGTCTTGAGCTGGATGGAACCCTTCATCAGAAATAATAATAAAGACTGAAACCCACCAAAGAATGTAAACCGTTAAATAAATTGAATATAAGTTTTTTAAGAATATTTTCAAATTTATTTTCTTTGGTAATAGAATTTGTATCATTTCATTCCCACTCAATAGTAGACACTTCTGAAACCCTTACAAACAAAGGGATACAGAGGGGCAAATTCCACCTTGTCGTATTCTTGTCACAACATATCTGTGCTTTTTGTATCATATTCCTTAATTTACCATATTTTGTGACAAGGTTTGTCGGGGGTTTACTCCCAATTAAATATGTGATTAGTGCAAAGTTTGTATCTAGTTTTCATCAACTTCATCATTCTGTATAAGACTCATAAAAA